>DAIDIY010000012.1 GCA_027451625.1 Candidatus Daviesbacteria bacterium
AGCGGTATCCAGATAAGGGGTATAAATTGCAATTTTCATAAGGTTAAAATGAAAAATTATTTTTTAGAAGTTCATTATCTATTTCTTCATACTTAACTGATATCTTTGGATTTTGTTGATATTCCCAAAGCCGAATATAACTCAAAAGTAAACTAAAAGTCTGCAGTAAAGAATCTACTGTACCGACAGTTCCCGATAAAAAACCCTGTCTTTTAATACCCTGATTAAAAGTTTCCGTTATTAAAATTCTAAGTAATCTCCAAGATGAAATTTTTGGATGATCTGTTTCATATCTAAGTTTAGAGTCAATCTTAGACCATTCTAGACTCTTTTTAACGATACTGTCTAAATCACGATGAGTCAGATGTAAAAGAGAGTTTTTAGTATACCCCAACTTCCCAGTAAAATCAGGCTGTTCATGAATCTTTCCTCTCCATCCTTTAAGCTCACTTGTTTTAAAAAGACGAATTACCCAATCAGGCCAGAAAGGAGAATACCTTACCTCCTCTCCGAAAATAATATTTCTGCGCGAAATAGCCATAGCAGCATACTCCCCTTTAGTAGCCTGAGCCAAAACCTCTTCTTTTAAAGGTTTAAGCACCCTTTCGTCTGCATCTACACAGAGTAACCAATCGCCAGTTATTTTTTGTAAAGCTTTATTTCTAAGTTCAGCAAAATCATTTCCTTTGTATTCAATAACAATCGCTGAATACTTTTTTGCAATCTCAACTGTTTTATCTATAGAACCATTATCACAAACTACAATTTCATCAGCCCATTTTATAGATTCCAAGCATGGTATAATCATCTTTTCTTCATCTTTAGCAATCACCATTACGGATATTTTCATATTATGCCTTCTTCGTTTAAGCAGCTAATTGTAGTATAGCAAAAGTTAGGGATTAAATCCCGAAGCATAAACGTTCCTCCCCGCATATAGAAAGATTAATGATAAAATAGGCACGTGAACAGAATTAAAAGACTTCAGCAAAATTTAAAACTCAATAATCTAGAGGCAATCTTAATAACAAATCCTGTAAATATCTACTATCTAGTAGGATTTAAAGGTTTATCTCCCGAAGAGAGAGAAGTGGTTTTAATTATAGATAAAGCTAATACATATATATTTGTTCCACGAATGTACCAAGCCGAAGTGAAAAAGATAGGCGATATAACCATTCGCTTGCTTACTGAGAGAAATGGAATTTTTGATCAGCCCATCAAGCACCTATCAAATTATAAAGGGAATATCGGATTTGAATCGGATGATATTACTGTTTATGAATTCAACTCATTTAAATTAATTAAAGATAAACTTATTGATTTCTCCTTCTTAGTTAAAAACATGCGATTACAAAAAGATAAAGGAGAAATAGATTTTATTAAAGAGGCAGTAAGAATTGCAGATGAAGCATTCTATAAAATAATTCCAAAATTGAAACCAGGTATAACTGAAATCGAAGTTTCCAGAGAACTTATTAAAATCATGGAAGAACTTGGTTCTGAAGGACCCTCTTTCTATCCGATAATAGCTTCAGGAGAAAACACTGCTTTACCTCATCATTTTACCAGCCGTAAAAAGATTAACATGAATGAACCTATTCTAATGGATTTTGGAGCTTTGGTGAAAGGATATTGTTCTGATCTTACCCGAGTTATTTATATAGGAAAAGCACCTAATAAATTTAAAATGTTATATGATTTAGTTTTAAAAACAGAGGAATATCTGCTTCAAGAAATCAAAGCTAAACAAAGAGTTGATCAAATACATCAGATTGCCTTAGATAAATTTGGAGAAAAGTCCAAATACTTTATTCACTCGACTGGACACGGAGTTGGACTTGATATTCATGAAAGGCCTTATATCAGGAATCAAGAAAAAGAAATTTTACTTGAAAGAATGGCGATAACTATAGAACCAGGACTTTACTTAGAAGGTCAGTTCGGAATTAGAATAGAAGATTATGGAATTGTTTCAAAAGAAGGATTCAATGTATTGTCGAAAGCTAAAAAAGATTTAATTCAGATTTAAAAGTTATCTAAGTAAATAATCTTTAAAAAACTTGATTAATTACTCTTTTGAACTTTTCGATGAATTTATTATCTTGGAAGTTATTTTTTTTAAACCACCAATTAATCTCTTTGCCTTTTTTATTAGCAAGATCTGAGAGTAATTTATAATCTACGTCGCTCTTTTTGAAACCTGATCTCTCCCAAATCTTAATATAAATAAGCAGTATCGAAAAAGACTGTAAAAGGGATAAAACTAGTCCGTGTAATCCTGCTTTAAAACCAAAATAAGCAAAATAGCGGCTGAAGAACTCATCGACAGGCTTTACTATAAAATCTTCCCATCTTAAAATGTAGCCTGAAGCAATCATCTCATCAGCCTGAATTGATGAATATCTATTCATGCTCTCAAGATATTCATTGACTGTCTGATAGTTGTTATGAATAATCGCCAGATCCTCACTTGAATTTAATGTTAGCTTAACTCCTTCTATCTTTGGCTTTGAATGGATTTTATCTGACCATAAGACTTTTCCTTTTCTAAATAATCTTATATTATAATCAGGCCACCACATAGCTTCCTTTATCCATTGATTAAAAATAATATTTTTTCTTGGAATCTCGACTACGTCAATATTTGTATCTTGGATAATTTCTAAAATTTTATCTTTTAAAGTAATTGGAATTTCTTCATCAGCATCAAGAATTAATATCCAATCTGTTTTCACTTTACTAACAGCAAAATTTCTAGCTGGCTCTACATAGCCCATCTGCTTATAAAATATAATCCTCGCCCCTAGCTTTCTTGCTATTTCTACCGTTTGATCATTTGAATACATATCACAAACGAGTACTTCATCCGCCCAGCTGACTGATTCTATAGCCTTCTTTATATTATCTTCCTCGTTAAAAGTATGTACGATAGCTGTTATTCTTTTGTTCATATTAAAAGGTCTTTACTAAATAAAAAGCAACTTCTTGATTAGGAAAATACACTTTATCAATTATTTTAGCACGATTTGTACCCAGCGCATTCGGATCTATCTTGTCTGGCGGAATTACAAGCAGAACGTTTTTTAAATTTCTGTCAGCGATCCAATCGATTGGACGAAAGACAAAGTTATCAAAACCGGCACCTTCTCCTAAGCACCCTTGACAATAATAAACAAGTTCTGCTTGAGTCTGATATTTCTGAGGAGGATATTTTTCATAAAATAAAAAATAGATATATGGACCTTGATACTCAGTATCTACAATAATTTTACTATACTCATTTTGTATCTTTGAAACTTTTTGGACTAATTGTTTATATCCATACTGCCACCCTCCGCTTCCTTTGAATGTTTTAAGAGGAGTTAGAATATAATAACTAAAAAAATAAAACCCAAGGCAATAACCAATTAAATAAGTATATATAATACCAACAACTATCTTCGTCGATCTTTTTAACCTAGAAAATTTATTCCAAAGTAAATCAGTACCTAAAGCTAGAATTACCATGAGCGGACCAATCATCTCAAAAGCTCTTCTCGGATGAAATTCATCTCTAGTTATTGCAGCAGGTAAAGGAGCTATCAATAACCAAATGAGAATAAACTGGAGTCTTTTATCTCTTTTTTTAAACAATAGATAAAGTCCTCCCAATAGTAATGGAAGATCAAAAAAATACATCATTCCCATCCCAAAAATTCTCTGACGATTATCTGGTGGACCTTTAACAAACATATAACCTGGAGAGAAATAATTCCCATATCTTTCTAATATCAACCATGAATAGAAAACAAAATCATTGTGAAACAATGAATAAAATACGGTCCCGCTATCTTCTTTTTTAAGTTGGTTTATATAAGACAGCGGCGGATGGTAACCCAAAAGAGTAGTATTTAAAATTTTATTCTGGCTACCGTGGGAAAAGAAAGGTAATATTAAAGGAACTGTAAGTAGAAAAAAAATTAAAGATGCGATGATAAATTCCTTAAGATGAGATAATAGCTGTTTATAAAATAAGATAAACAGTACTGTTATCATCATAGGTATAAAAAACCTATCACTATAATAACTATAAAGACCTAATCCAAACGCCAAAGCTGTAATATATAAAAATTTCATATTCTTCTCAATCGATAAAATAAAAAAATAAATTGCTGTCAAGGTAAGAAATAAGCTTACGGGAATTTCTAATCCAGCTCTCGAGAATTGCAAATGCCAAGGAGAGATAGCAAGAAAGGAAGCAGAAAGGAGTGCAATATTACTTTTATTAGTTAACCTTTTAGTCAAAAGGTAGATTATTAAGATAGATAATGATCCCAGCAGTGCACTTGGTAAACGTACTGAAAATTCATTAAGTCCGAAGACAGCAATAGATGGAACCATCAAATATACCATCAAAGGATTTTTATAGTCACCTATTGATTTAAATATTAAGGGTAAAAATGAACCATATTCATCTCTTCCAGTCTTTAAAATTGAATAAGCATTATATCCAAATGTAGCCTCATCCCAATTTAAGCTTATCGGTACTTTAGAAAGTAAGAAAAAACGCAAAAAAACACCAATTGAAAATATTAAGATTAAAATTAAAATTTCGTGTTTTATTAAATTAAATTTATTCATTTATAAATTATTGAAAACTTTGTCCTTGGTTTTCCAATCTTCTCGGATAATGCCTTATAAGATCATGACCAAATTGTGCTATCTCAAAAATCAATAATATGAGCAATAATACAGTTATTAATCTTCTCTTTTTTAACAGCCATATAAAACCAACAGCTGCAATATAAGTAAGAACAAGTAAAAAAGGAATTCTAATTAAAGTTTGGTAATGAGGTTTAATAAAGGCTGCTGGAATAGGTGATATTAAAAGAATCCAAATTACAGTTTTGCTTCTTATATTTTTATAGCTTTCGATCAGAATAAAAAGTCCTACTAAAATCATTGGAAGAAAGCTTAAATATAAAGCGCCTGCTGTCTGTGTACTCCATTGTAAATCTATATCTCCATGGAAGAAAAGGAAGGAAGTATCGAAAGATTCTAAATAGCGCCCAAGTAGTGATTTTAAATAATTATTATATTTATTAACAATTGGTCTACTAGTCTTTCCTAAATGGGCATCTCTTAATTGTGTTTGCTCCAAATTTAGTTCATCTATATTTTCATTCAATTTTACTAAATCAGTAAAGCTGAAAGTATCCGTTCTGTAATTTCTGACTAAAACTAGAAACCAAGGTGATATACATACGAATATTAGAGCGATTATTAATGTTACCTTCATACTTAAGATCTCTGAGATTTTAAAATTTATATCTGGTGAGATACTTTTAAATTTAACATTTTATACTTTAATCTGGAAGTCATAAATTTAGTTTTTGATACTTTTATAATTTCGGTTGGTTCTACAAGTCTCCACACAAAAACTATAAACACTAGAATATTTAATGCGGATGATATTCTAACAACCGTATCCAATAAATTATTTTGAATAAAATATGAAAGAATAAATAAATTACTAGGATATTTCCAGCTTAAATACAAATTGAAAGAAAAAATTATTGCCAAAATCAATCCAAAAATAAAAACTCTTTTATAGATTCCTGAAACTATCAATCCACATACAACACCAGCAAAATAATATCTTTCTAGCATATTAGTTAAAAACAGTATGCTGCCAAACCCCACTATAAATAAAGATTTAAAATAATTTTTCATACTCGATTCTCTTACTACAAAAAAAGCCAAAATATTAATCAGTAGATAACCTATATAACCCCAAAACTTGGTTGGAAGAATAAATAAAACAGTATTTTGATCAAGTACTCTCTGCCCTATTACCATTTCCCAAAAATTTAATGCACTTCCACCAATTCGCATCTCTGATTTCAAAAATACTTTTCTGATTAATTCATATTGAATAAAATGAAAAACATTCTGACTAGTCATTAATTGAACGGAGATAATAAAAATATACAAAGATACAATTATTCCTACAGATAAATTCCAAATATTTGGTTTTTGACGCAAATATAAAAAGACAAAAAGAGGTATAAATATTAACGACGTTGGCTTCATTTCAATACTTATCATTAGAAGCAGAGGAGACAGAATAAAGTATTTTCGGAATACAGCTAGAAATGAGAACAATAATATTAGAAAACTAACTTGATCATATTGTCCCCATAAACTAGATATATACCAACTAAATGGAAATAAAAGATATACACTAGCCATCACAAAAGCTGACTTGGGACTAAGTCTAGATATTAATTTATATACAACAGAGGCAACTAGAATATCAGTCACTATCGGTATCATTTTATAAGTCAATAAAAGTCCAGTGTTATATGAAGTATTTTTATAGCCTACTCTTCCAAACCAATAAACAAAGTTAAATAACCAAAGGAGCTTAGAAGGAATAATTCTATGATAAGCAATAAATGAAGTAATGCTTACAAAAAACGTATTCAGCTCGCGGTAAAGAAAAGAATTAAATCCGTAAACTATATTGATCATTGGTAGTTGAGTAGGAGTAGAGTATAACCAAGGGAGTGAATTTCGATAAAATCCAATAAGCCCATTATGGTATATCCACTCTCCCCAGCCTGAATTACTTAGAATATCTACATGAAAGGCTTGTCCTGCAAGATAGAATCTCATTATCAATGAGATTAAAATAACTATTCTAAATAATTTTAGGTATTTTAATCTTTTAAGTTCCATTTAAATCACTTTGAATATTTCTACTTGAGGGTTATCAAAAATTTTTACTGTCCCCAATTTACCATCATCTTCCTGAAACGGAATGCTTTTTAGAATATAAATATACTTAATATCATTATTTCTTAAAATATCTTTGGCATTACTTTCTTCATTAAGAACCGCCTCGCTTAAATTCAATCTAGAATTATAATCAATTCCTAAAATATTCAAATTTATCAAATCTTCTAAAAATACTGGATGACCGGAATAAGCAGCAACATATCCAGTCGAAGTATAGGCATAAAGTGGAATTGGCTCTATAAGCCCTTGTTTAAATTTTTGATCAAATGGTTGAGTTAATACTATTCCTTGAGGTTGCATTTTCAAAAAGTTTAATGCTGAGATCTCATCCTTTGGTAGCTCAGCTGGAGGGCGAATTGGCAAGTAGTTACCTAACGTTCCATAAGTTGTAGGCAAGGTAAAAAGTAAAATAACAATTAAAAATATCAGATTCGATATATTCTTCCATCTTTTCAATAAAGAACCTATTACAATCCCACCGAAGATACAACTTATTGTTTGTGAATAATAGAAAAACTGTATAATATTCCAATCATTTCCCTTCTGAATAAAAAGGAGTGAGATTATAATACCTCCTCCAAAGATAGACCAAAGAAATATATTTATTAAATTATTTTCTTTCAAATCTTTATAGATATCTTTAATTTTAAATAATCCCAAAGCTCTAGTTCCCAGATTTCCAAATATAAAAAAGGCTAATCCCGCAATCTCGACTTCAAGCAGCTTATATAAACTTCCGGTTGCAAAATATGCTTGTCTAGCAAGTGATAGTCTCTGCCAGCCTAATCTATCCGGAAAATCTATCATTGAATTGACAAGCCAAAGAGGAGACCAAACGACTAACTGGTTGCTTCCTAAATTATTCGGCAAAAACACGAGTAAGGACAATCCTAAACAGAGTACAAATACCTTAATCAAGTCTGTTTCTTTTTGTTTTATCAACCGAAACAGCGACACTACACCCAAACCCCCTAAAAATAAAAGCCCTGCATAAACTTTAAATTCAATAAGAGTACCTCCAACGATGATAAAAGAAAATAAAAGAAAAAGGCCCGATCTCTTCCTTTCTAGTTCGTAAAAAATTAAAAATAATACAAAGAGCAAAATTAAAGATATCGCAAAGGGAGGATTGAGCAGCGTTGAGATTGCTTGCTGAGACCAGAAGGCTGATTCTCCTCCTATAGTCCTATCTTTTAGATAAGAAACTATCCATCCAAAACTTCCACCAAAATAAAACAGAAAAATAGTCGCTAAAGAAGCCGCTTTATTTTGCCAATACTTATTTACTACTTGATATAAAAGTAATCCCCCCAAGAGAGAAAAACAGATTGGGAAAAGACGAAAAAATAAATCTTGCTCATCAATTTGAAACAACTGAGATGATCGAGCTATTAATAAATCAAAAAAGTAGTGATAATTATGCAAATATACTCCTGAAAAAAATGGATTTTGTGGAGGAATCTCTTTTTTGAGTGCTGATATAAGCCCTAAGTGCCAGATTGCATCATGCCCATTTGGTCCCCAAAACGATAACCCATATGAATAAACCAAACCGCTTCTAAAAATAGTTGCCAACCAAGTTACACTGCCGGAGAGTATTATAACGATGAGGAGAACATTTTGCTTTATATTAATATAAGTTGATTTTATATCAAAATAAATCTTTTTTACCTGTATAAGGCCCACTAAGGGTAATATCCAAATCATCCAAGATAGATTTAAATATCCAAAAACAAAACTTAAAAGAGTAAATACTGACCAGCCAACAGGTATTGAGAGTAATTTTCTTCCTGTTAGGAACCATCCAGGCAAGAAAAAGAAAAAAAATGTTAATAGAATAAACTTAGCTGAATCCAAGAAGAAAGTCTTTATAAAAGAAAAATAATCAAATTGAGGATGAAAATTTGATTCCTTGTTCGGATTTAAATTCTTTTGAGACTGAACAGCATTTAAGATAGCAAAAGATATCGGCTGGATTTTATTATTTACAGAGATGTCGTTAGGTAATAGCTTAATTTGTCTTGTTAATCCTGCCTCAGTTTGGTAATTTATTGTCAATGTATCTTGATTAAGATTAGTCGATAAATGTGAAATCTTTCCATCGTCGAGCAGCCATCCATTTTGAAATGTAACATCATCCAATACTTCATTTTGCCATAGAGCCATGTCTAGATTTTGACACGATATCTGATAACATTTTTCTCTGTTGCTATCATTAAATAATCTTAAATCTCGGATTTTTGTTTGGTTATTCTGATAAAACAGACCAAATCTATAACGAGGTGTCATGTACCAAATAACTTTTCCATTACTACCTAACGGATCGCTTGCTGAAATTAGAATATTTGGTGAAATATTAGGATACACACTTTGGTATCTTTGGCTGAAACCAGCCATAGTTTGAGCATCAAATGTTCCTTTACTTATACCATCTTTTATGATTTGCAACTGATGACTGTACTCAGATCCAACCTTATCCCAAGAGAAATCATTTTCAATTCCAACGGTGACTTGATTTAAAGTGGTATTTTTACTATTTAAATAAATATTAAGTATCTTTTGGAAATATGTATAATTCAATCCTCTTAATAAATAATCATTCGCTTGAACACTGTAAGTACTTGCATAAGTACCACTTCCATAAGCATTAAAAGGATCACGAGTTGCCCATTGAAGAGTAATTAACCCAATCTTGGTTTGAATACTCTGCGCCGGCATTAAAGCATTAAACTTCGAAGGATAAAAAGGTTCAGAGTAGTATTGGCCCCAGACTTGGTATCCATCTGTACTATATTGATCAGAAACATCTAAGTTAGCAGTTACACCGTACTTATCGTGAAGATAAGTTAAGGAGTAAGCGTCTATCCACCATGCCCCTACAGATTTAGGATAATATCCAAAGACAGATTTAAATTTACTCATAGCTGCATCTATCAGTTTTATCCTGTCTGCAGGTGAGTATCCACTTAAAAAAACTGATCCGGGAAGATGCCAGCTTGAGCTTTTGTTATAATTTACTCCTGCTGCTTTTGTTAAAGAAGGAGTCACCTCAAAAAATAGACCTATCTCTTGTTGAGCGTTTAAGTTCTTAAGAAATCCATCAATAGCATCATCAGTTAATGCATCATATCGAACAAGCCAGGTTGCAGGAAGATTATATTTATTAATCAACTCATATTGATTCTGCGGTGTCTGAAGTGGAGAAAAATTGTGACTCCAAAAATCTTTCCCCCTAATAGGGTTAATAATTGTTACTGATCCTTTCTCAAATGCTTTGCTAGAGCTAGGAATCAAAAAAAATAAACTAATAAAAGATAGAGCCAGGACTGCTTTAAACCAACGCATTCCGAAAAGTTTTGACCTCCTCTAATACTTTATTTTTTGCTAAAACAATCATTAGTCCTAAGTAAATAAGTACTCCCAATATGATCACTACAATCAAAGTAAATAAATTCGTAACGAAATAAGAGCTTATTAAGTACACAGTACCTGCCATAAGAAAGGATGCGGTAAAAGGTTCCCAAATACTTTTAAAGACCTCAACGTTAATAACTCTCTTTATCGCTATGATTGTCGCCACCGACGTAAAAGATATGATAGCGGAAGTCAATGCTACTCCAATCATCCCAAATTTTAAAGTTAAAATAGGAGTTAATATCCATGTTAATGCCGTCCACATGACCATCAATTTTAATGTCGTCTTAACTTTACCAACCGCATTTAAAGTATTGGTAAAGGTAGTAGACAAAGTAGCCCACAAACTACTCAGACAAAACAAATAAAACAGTGGCAGTGCTGGCTGCCATTTTGAAGAGACTATATATAGAACAATTTTAGGAATTATCGCTGCAAGCCCAAACAGTGCTGGATAAATAAGTGCAGTCGTAATAAAGATTGATCTTTCAAGTGCCTTTTTTAGCAAAACTTTATCATCTTGCATCCGTGCATAGGCTGGAAAAGTTACTGTAATTAAGATGTTAAGAAAATCAAGAGGTTTTAAAGCCCAGCTTTGCGCCCAAGTGATAAAACCAACCCCTGTACTACCGACCATTCCGGCTATTATCAAATCGACTAAGTTGTCTTTAAGAAGCGCCAAAAGTGAGTTAACTTGGAAAGGTATTCCAAAAGATAACATCTTGCTGTATGACTTTTTCGAAAAACCAAAACCAACCTGCCACGGAGCTAATATATAAATCGCTATTGTCCCTATCACAGATCTTAGAAGTGAGGCAATAATAAATGCCAGCAGACCAAAATGAGAAAACACCAAAACTACTAAAGCAACGTTAAAAATAACTGACTCTAAAGTATCAACTATTACTAAAGGCTGAAATTTTAATTCTCGTTCCAGGAGTACTGCAGGAATTGATTTTAAAGAACTTAATATAAAAGCAATTGCTAATGTTCTTATCAGCCACATCCCCATCACCCCTAATTTATAGTTAGCACTAAAGTATGGCGCAGCAAACCAAACAGAGATTGTGATAATAGTCGCTAAAATCTCTTGAATTGTAAAAGTTGTCGTTACATCTTCTCTTAAGAGAGCATCTTTTTTTTGAATTAATGCAGCCCCTAATCCAATATCAGAAAAGAAAGTAAAAAAAGACAAAACATAATTGGCGATATTGAATGTTCCCAAAAGAGAAACCGGCAGAACTCTTGCAAGTAATACATTAATAGTTGCAAAGCCAATAATTTGGAGTAGAACCTGTCTTGTAACTAAAACTAAAGCCCCATAAACCGACCTTCTTACGATCTGCTTAACGTTAACCTTACCTTCTTGATTTTCCATCTTATTTTTTAGATTGTTGATTAGGGAAGACCTGATAAAACAAGATCTTATCTACATATCCATTTGGTTGAGTAGCCTTTGGATAGGAGGAAATTAAATTAGTATTCGGCTGGGCTTCTGAATATCTGGAAAAATTAGCGACAAAATATGTTGGATGGGTCAGCGCCGCCTGACGTAGTTGTGCGGAAATGGTTGCTCCCCCACCTATTACCACGATATTAGGATTTCTATTAAGATAAATCCAAAGCCCATCTGGCAAAGTTCCAAAACTTCCCTCTGTTCCTACAACTACCGGTTGGAATTGTGCCTGTTTTTCTAAATATTGAGCAATTTGTGGAAAGCCATAACCTGCAGTCCAATCTTCTAAATATCCATGCCTCTCTTCTACTGGAAGAGGGGCTTTGGCAGGGTTTGTAATTAGGAGAAAGTCAAACCATAAAGGTAAAATTCCTAATATAAGTATTAATATAGATATTTGCCACCATTTAACAATCTTAAGAGATTCTAAGAGCTTATTTACAGAAAAACCGCCAAGAAGCAGAAGAAGCGGAATACTCGGCAAAAGATAACGAGCGGTAAATGTTTGCAATAAAAACATCTGCGCAAGAATTGGCCAGATTGCCCAGGTAAATATATAGATCGCTTTAAAATTCTTATAAATAAAAGATAAAAAGACTCCCGCTATTATAAAAATTAAGATTGGCCATGTAAGAAGCTTCGTAAACCAATCTGTCAAATCATGAAGATGAGGTACAAAAGGATCCAATGGATGGGAGAGTACAGATAGGGGAGATCTAATATAATCGTCATTCCTTCGAGTCAAATTATCAAAACCAGGGCCTAATCTTAGAATATTATACAGAACCAGCGCGATAAAGATTGACAGCATCCATAAACTGAAAATCTTTAGCAGTTTTTTTTCACGACTTTTTACTCTCCAATTGGTAGCTAGTGCACTTAAAGGAATCGAAATAATTGAGAATAAACCTGGAGGTTTAGTTAACACAGCGCCGCCTAAAAGATATCCAAGGATCATCGCTACATCTACCCTTTCAGTTTGGACGAGAAGAATTGCTAAATCTACTGACCAAACATTAAAGGCAGAAAGCATTGAGTCCACAAGAGCCATACGATCAAAAAATATAATATAGGGAGTAATCGCAATTAATAATGCTCCCCATAAGGCAGTTTTAATATCAAAAGCTAAAATTCCTAGCACAAAAATCCCTAAAAGAGTGAAAAGACCGCTTAATACAGAAAGAAATCTACCCGCAAAGAGTGGATCTTTTATAAATTTAAAAAAAGGAATTACTACCCACATATAAAGAGGTGTTTTGCCATCTGAGAGAGGTAAAAATCGTAAAGTCGGTTCAGCACGCATTACCTGAGCCCATCTAAGGTAGATTGCTTCATCAGCAAAGATTGGTTGTAAAGTAAGATGGGGTAATCTTAATATGAAAAAGAGTGCAACTATCGGAATTAATATAAAAAGTATTTTTGGCTTAATTATAGTCTTTAACATTTATTAATATTTATGTTTTAGCGGTATTTTGATATTTTCCGAACAAATCATTTATTCTAATTCTTATCATTCCTTTAACTGCTTCAGTAGAATCTTTAAAAAAATGTACTCTTTCTGATCCTACATAATGCCATTCTACTGGAATTTCTCCTATTTTAAAGCCTAATTTTTTTGCATAGAACAAAAATTCCACATCAAATCCAGCGTTTACTGCGGCTTCTTTAGACTCAAATTTTTGCCATTCATCTAAGATTGGTGGGAATATCGCCTTTACAGCCTTTTGATCAAACGCTTTAAAACCACACTGGGTGTCCGTAAATGGCAACCCCAAGATAAAATTTCTTAAGATAACAAAACCCCACGCTGTAATTTTTCTCAGAACCGGTGCTCCTTGACGGCCTTTCCGTGAGCCAATAACAATATTATATCCTGAGTCAAACTTAGACAAAAAATTATTAACCTCTACAATAGGTGTTGCCTGGTCCATATCGGTAAATAAAATGATATCACCCGCAGCTTTTAAAAGACCTGTCATTACAGCAATTGCTTTCCCACCATGAGAGTTTTCAATAAGATTAAATTTAGGCCATTTTTTAATCTGATTCTTTATAATTTGTTTTGTTTTATCCTTGGATCCATCGTCTACAATTAATACCTCATAATTATATTTCTGAATCTCTAAGAACTCATAAACTTGGGAAAGCACACCACTGTTTAGATTCTTCTCTTCATTATAAGCTGGGATAACAACTGAAAGTTTCTTCATAATTAACACATTATACATGCCTGGGTGTATTAGGTACTAGCTTATACACCTTAACTCCCAAAATCTGCCACATTTTTACTTCTTTCGCCCAACCAAAAGCAGCAATTTCATATTTCGGATTACCTATTGGCTGACAATTCTTATCTTCGCAAACTACAAATAACTGATCCGTCTTTTTAAAAGGTAGCATGGCAGGAGGATGGCTATAGACTTCTAGATAGTATTTATACGCCGCATCATAGTTATTCTTTGCCAACAAAGCGAAATTGAAAGGTTTATTTCCAGAAAGACTAATAATAAACTTATCAACCTCTTGAGTCCTTTGAAGTTCATTATTGGGAGGTAGTAGCAACGGATTTTTAATTAAATTAAAATATGCCACAACTACTATAAAAAGAGAAAATGATACCTTTTGCCATCTTTTATTCAATAAACTAGCAAACGCAGCCAGCAATAAATAAGGAACTGGAGATAAAAAACCTAAATAATGATCATAAATAGTTTGTTTATAAAGCGAAAGGCCGAGTAGACCGATAATTAACCATATTCCAAGACAAAGGTATATCCATTCCTTTTTTTTAGAGATCAACCATTTAAGAAGTGGAATAATAACTATTAATGATAATATATAGGCGATAATATTATTATCTCCCCCAATGTATCGTTCTAATAAGTTCCAAATGTAAACATGTGGAATACGACTTAAGGAGTTGAATGGATTTAAATTAACTGTTGTCTGACGTTGTGAGAAAAAGGCAATTATTGCTTTAGTGTTCATAAAATTATGCCTTAGATCAAAAATAGCTAGTGGAGACATTAACAAGAGAAATGATCCTATTCCTAATACTGTCCCAGATAATATATATTTTCCCTTCTGATGAATTTTTTTTTGAGAAATTACTTCAACTAACCAAAGAAGATAAAAAACCGGCATTAGAAGTAAAGCAAGATAATGCATCTGGACAGCAAAAGCTAATGCTATATTTGATAATATAAACCAGTAGAAATTATGACTCTGATGTAACTTATATAAACTAAATATACCAAGAACAGCAAAAAATGGTGCCGGATTAGGATTCCAGGAAGATCTCGAATAATAAATGACTACGGGAGAGATAGCATATAAAAAAGCTGCTATTGACGCTGGAAAGAATCCAAACCATTTATTAGATAAATAAAAAATCAATCCCAGAGCAAGTAGACTAACAAAAGCTACCATTATTGCAGCTCCTACTGGATTAAGCCAGATGATCGCCATAGAAACTGCCATCATATAATAATAAAGAGGTCCTAGATACATATTGCCTATTGAAGTAACTGGACCAAGTAAGGGGAAATGATGAGATATTAATATACCTCTTACGACTAAGGCATCTCTCCCCTCGTCTCCTAAAAAAGTCATATATTGATTGATTTTATAGAGTTTAAAAAAAGCAGCTAGCAAAAAAATAATAATGATAGTCGCCTTTTTTAAATATTTGAAATTCATTTCTGGATTTTATAGCTGTGATGCAGTTTTAAGATTTGACATATGAGCTTTGACTTTTATCTTCCACCACAGCCTAAATAAATCGGCAAACGATCTGATTATGACTTTTAAATTCGATCCTGTTTGTTTTCCAGATTCCCTTGGAAAATGATGGACTCCAACTTCAGCAATTGTAAATCCAGAATTTTTAGTTCGTGCTAAAAGCTCTGGTGAGATCATACCTCCTCTTGTTGATTCAAGGTGAGGGATGGAATCAATGACTTGCTTTTTAGTCAACTTAAATGCACAGTCCACATCTCGAATGGAGATACCAAAAAGAATATTCGCCAGTAGAGTCCATCCCCAGCCATTAATTTTTCTAAACATGGGATCTTTTCTATCTATCCTGTAACCCACAACCATGTCCGCCTGATCTATTTTATCAATCAGTTTAGTCACCTCGGCAAAATCAAACTGTCCATCAGAATCGATAAATACAATATAATTATATTTACAGTTATAAAATCCTGTTTTTAAAGCCTCACCATAACCTTTATTTGGGGAGTGAGTAATCATCCGTAGCTGAGGATACTTCTTTATAAATTTTTTAACGATCGTTTCTGTTTTATCTGTGGAACCATCATTGACTACAAGCACTTCATAACTCTTCAGACCTAATTTCTTTAAGACAGTAAATATCTTTTCAATAGCCGCTCCTATATTCCCTTCCTCGTTATAGGCTGGCATAAATACAGACAAACTGTCTAACTTCATGCTAATATGCTAACATCAAATTATCTGTATGAAAAGATTACCTTTCGATAAGGATAATTTTAATATCATTTTTCTGGTAGCTATTACCCTTTTTATTACTTTACTCATCTGGCTCCCCTATATTTTAAGGATAAATTTTTTTGGCCTTAATTTTAGCAGCGGGTTTGAGACTATATATAGAAACTATGATGGAATAGAATACATTATAATTGCAAAAACTTTATATAACACCCAATTAATTGCAAAGCTTCCTCAATCACTATCAGCAAATTACTATGCTTCTCATTTTCCAGGATTTTCTCTTGCAATGATGCCTTTTGCTGCCGTTTTGGGATATCTAAAATCAATGATATTAGTCTCAGTTATTTTTACAGTATTTTCTACTATAGCTTTATATTATCTGGCTAAAGAAATCTTATTAATAAAAAGTCCAGTATGGCTTGCCTTTGTATCTTTGATTCTTCCTGCCCGATGGCTAATTGTCCATAGTGTAGGCACTCCTGAACCAATGTTTATATTCTTTACAATCCTTACCTTTTATTTTTTCTCCCGATTTGAACGATTAGACAAACGGCGAGATCTACTTTTAGCTTCACTCTCAGGATTCTTCGCTCAGCTCGCTAGACCCCCAGGAATTCTTATTTTTATAAGCCTTTGTTGTTATATTCTTTGGAAAATAGCAAGATCTAAAAATGGAGATTTTTTAAGTAAGATATGGGCGAGCATCAAAAGATACTATCCGATACTTTCTATCCCTTTAATGTTATTTTTCATTTTTATCTGGTATCAAATAGCATTTCATAACTTTTTTGCTTACTTTCATAGCGGTGATAATATTCATCTCACTCTACCTCCCTTTGCTGTATTTAATAAAAACCAATACTGGGTAGGTGATATTTGGCTAGAAGATATTGTCTATATTTTTTTGCTTGGATTTTTTGCTACATTTATTCTATTTAAAAAGAAACTTTATCCAATCGCTTTTTTTACTCTTATCTATTTAACCGCTACAGTATTTGTCGCTCATAGAGACATAAGCAGATATACTCTTCCTGTAGTACCATTTGTTTTACTAGCCTACGAAAAAGCAATAAACAGTAAAGAATTTAAAATCGCACTTATAATTATTGCCTTGGGTATCTATCTTTATGCTCAAAACTTTATTCTAAATAATACTGGACCTTATCCCAATTTAGGATACTTCAATTGACGGACGTTTATTTTTCATGTCGCCATGTAATCAGATGATTCATCACAAAATTCCAGCTCCATACAGGAGGGACTGTAGCAAAAAAATATAAGTTATAAAAAGCTACATGAAGCCCCAATATTTGAGCTGTTCCATCTCCATATAAGATATGCAACATTCTGACAATTAAAACAGCTATCAATAATCCTCCAAGACTGACCATATTAAAGGTAACAAACTTTCTGCTTAAAGAAGTTGAAGTCTTACGATGTCTAAAAGTCCATTTGTTATTCCAGGTAAAATTATTAATAATTGCTATCTCAGATGAAAATCCTTTAGATACTGCCGGCTGTAAGTGTAAAAATAGAATAAATAAATTATAAAATGTAAAATCCAAAGTGGTCCCTGTAACACCTACTAAACCAAATTTGACAAAAGTTTTTACTTTACGGCTAGCTCTAAAAAATGGAATATTTATACCCAACTGGTGAGCTCTCGCATCAATTGAGTAAGCTATAATATCATAGATATAATTTGCTACTTTATTTTTTGAATATCCTTCATTTCTATCTTTGAATACAAGAGGAACTTCTGCGTATTTTGCCCCTGATATCACAGCTTCATGAAGAAAAGCTGGCTGAATGATGAATGTTCTTTCTTTCCAAGGAAGTCTATTTAAATCAATCTTTTTAAAAAGACTTGGAGTAAATGCTCGAGCAGAATTAGTAAATTCACCTATATTCCATGGTCCCATTACTATCTTACAAAAGATACTAGCTCCAAAAGTAAAAACCTTTCGGGAGAGAGATAGGTTATTCTTTCCTCCTTTAATCATCCTCGAACCAATAATCAAATCATATCCCGCCTCGTAGTATCTGATCATTAATCTAATTACATTAGACTCAACCTGTCCGTCAGCATCCATTTGAGCCATAAGATCAGGATGAAGTTTATCAAGTGCATATAACTGACCCTTAATAATTCCTACGCCTATTCCCCTCTCGACATCAATGTAATGAATTTTTGAATTATGAGAAACCAGCTTTTTTGCTATCTCGGCTGTACCATCTGATGAATGACTATCGGCGATAATTATCTCAAAGATCCAGTTGGGGTTATTTTTCTCTTCAGCTAATATTTCATTTACTGAATTTTCTAAATTATCTTTTTCATTATAAGTCGGTAAGACTATAGACAACCTTTTAAACATGCAACGATTGTATTTAAAAAAAATATAATTCGCAATGGGTAGTAGTTTTAATAGCTTTTTTCAATAGCAGGTTTATATAGCTTAGCATATCTTACCATTGTATCCTCCATAGCTTCCTTAATCGGCCGCATTTTAATTTTGAGTTTAGATAAATTATCGGATTGTAAAAAATTGTTTGATCTCTCTTTTTTAGCTAGACCAAGATTTACTAAATCTTTATCTGTAATCCATTCATTTTTATGGCTAGGATCAACATATTTTTCATATAAGGCAAGAATCTCCTTATGCTTAATTGTTCCAGGATTGGTAACGTGAAATATGCCAGACGCTTGAAGATTTAAAAGTTGGTAAAAAGCATTTACCATATCCTCTACAACAGTTACACTATTTTCTACATCAATCACTTTAGAAAAGCTTGCTAACTTAGTAATCAGGTTCTCTGCAGATGGAACGTAATCTATAGGCATTCTGATTCTTGCGATAGCAACATTTGGTAAAGTCGAAAGGCATAGATCTGTTGCCCATTTTGCTCGGGAATAAACTGCTTTTGGATTCCCAAAGTCATCTTCTTTCCAGCCCTTCGGATCTGGGGAAGGACCGTAAAAAATACAACCTGATCCTACGTGCAAAAGATATATATTTTTAGTAGTACATGCTTCAGCTAAAAATAGAGGCATAATAGTATTCCCTTCTATTGTCTCTATTTGATGCGTTTCACACCAATCAACATTTGGTTTACCTCTGACTCCAGCCGCATTTAATATAACATCGGGTGTATATTTATCCAAAAGATTAAACGCATCTTCTCGGCTAAATATTTTTGTATCAGCCACCTCCGCTTCAGGCCACATTTGGGCACATTTTCGGCCTATAAATCCTTTACCAATAATTAAAATTTTCATCTATTACCTTTATAACTTTTTTGAGCCACTCTATCAACAACTGGTCTATTTTTTATATCTTTTTCCCACCAACTTGTATTTTTAGTATACCAATAGACAGTTACTTTAAGATAGGATTCAAAACCATACTTTGCTTTCCACCCCAATTTATGTAATTTTGTACTATCAATTGCATATCGAAAATCATGTCCTAATCTATCATCTACGAATTCAATCATTGACTCATCTTTTCCTAAAATCTTTAGAATCTGCCTGGTTACTTCTAAGTTAGATCTCTCTTCTCCCCCTACGCAATAAGACTCTCCTATAACACCTTTTTTGATTACTGTCTCTATTGCAGATACATGATCTTCAACTGAGATCCAATCTCTGACATTTGCTCCTTTCCCCATAAGTGGTACTTTTTTATTTTGCAGTAAATTTGTAATAAAACGAGGAATTAATTTCTCTATGTCCTGAAACGGACCAAAATTATTTGAACAGTTAGTAATAGTTATCGGAAGATTATATGTTTTAAAATATGATTTAACTAAAAGGTCGGCAGCTGTTTTAGATGATGCATATGGGGTTTGGGGGTTATAGGGAGTAGTCTCTGTAAACGGAGGGTCTTCCAATTGTAGTTGTCCAAAAACTTCGTCTGTTGAAATTAAATGAAATCTTTTAATATTATATTTCAGAGCCGCTGTTAAAAGGACTGCAGTTCCCAAAATGTTTGTTTTAATAAAAACAAGAGGATCTATGACTGATCTATCTACATGAGATTCAGCGGCAAAGTGAACAATTAAGTCTATATTAGGTACTATTTTATCTAAAAGCAAAGGATCACAGATATCACCCTGTATAAATTTATATCTACTGTTAGAGGAAAAGTCATCGGTAGAAGATAGATGTCCAGCATAAGTGAGTTTATCCAAATTTATAATATTATCATTAGGATAATTGAGAAGATGATTTCTTATAAACCAAGACCCTATAAAACCACACCCTCCAGTAACTAAAATCTTCATATTTATAAATTATCGACCTTTATTAACCAAATTTAAAAGATACTCACCATATCCGCTCTTTACAAGAGGTTCAGCTAATCTGACTAGCTGCTTTTTATCAATAAATCCCTGTTTATAAGCTATCTCTTCTACACATCCTACTTTCATCCCTTGTCTCTCTTCGATCACCTGAACAAACTGTGAAGCTTGCATCATACTGGGGAATGTTCCAGTATCCAGCCAAGCAGTACCACGATCGAGTAAACACACCTTAAGTCTACCTTTTTTTAAATAAGACTCTAAAACTGAGGTTATTTCCAACTCTCCTCTTTTACTAGGAGTAACGCTTTTAGCGATTTCTATAACATCATTATCGCAAAAATAAAGTCCCGCATTTGCAAAATTAGATTTAGGATTTGCTGGTTTTTCTACAATCGATACAACATTCATTTTCTCATCAAACTCGTAGACCCCATATCGTTGGGGATCTTTAACTGGCGCAGCAAATCCTACTGCACCGTCAACATCTAAAAACTGCTCCAATTGAGATCCCATCTCTGATCCATAAAAGATGTTATCTCCCAATACCATAGCTACTTTATCTCCCCCTATAAAATCTTCTCCTATGATAAATGCCTCAGCTAATCCACGAGGATAATCTTGAACTTTATAAGAAAATTTACAACCCAGCTGAGAACCATCTCCAAGAAGAGATTCAAATCGAGGTAAATCTTTTACTGTAGAGATTACAAGAATATCTCGTATGCCCGCTAGCATTAAAGTGGAAAGAGGATAATAAATCATGGGTTTGTCATAAATTGGCATTAATTGCTTACTAACAGCAAGAGTAAGAGGATACAGTCTAGTACCTGAACCGCCCGCCAATACAATACCTTTCATAAATTAAAAGAGGAAACTTTGAGATAATACCACTATTAAACAAAGCAAAGCAACTAGTGCGTATTCGATCATAATTTCAATTGATAAAGTTTTAAGATTATGATGGTGCAGTAAAGCTACCACCATATAGACTATCGCTGCAAGAACTACTACCTCAAATGAGATATTTGGAGAGTAGTCAAAGGTTACAAGTAACGAGACAAAAAGAGGTACAAGAAGAACTATAATCCATATCGGATTGATTGATGTTATCTTTTTCTTTCTCATCTTAGTAATTAAATTATAGCCCCTACTTTAGCTACAAGTATTGCAACAATTGCTAATACTAATAAACTTAGTTGGGCAAAGTGGTGTGCTGAAATTCTAATTACTCCGCGCTTTCTGAGTATTAAATAATCCAGGATTATTAATATACCTAAACCACCCAATATAATTAGACTAAACATTTTAGAAACCATAGACGGATCAACTAAAGGCCGCCCCTGGTAATTATTATTTACAGTTATTGGTTTATTTTGAGCGATAAGATGAATAGGTACTGGAGTAATTTGAGGCACAGCCGAGATCGGTGAATATGGAGTACCAAACATCTGTACTACTAAAGTAGTTTTCTCTCCTAGTAGGGTACCTGGTACAACAGCAATCCCAATATCTTGATAATGAGGATTTAAAATATTCTCTCTATGGGATGGAGAATTCATCCAAGCTGTAACGACATCTGCGGAATTATAAAAATTTCTAGCTAAATTCTCTCCTGCATAAGAAAATTTATATCCTGAAGAAAGAATAAAACTCCATGGATCTTTTCCTGAGGGAGAATAATGAGCCCAATAATCTTCGGCAAACATATCTTTAGCTTTCGAATAAGCTGCCGAATCTAAATCTTTACTCTCCTTAAGTGGATTAAGTCCATTTTTTTCTCTTTGAATATTAGTATCATTAATAATCTGCGGCACAGTAATGCTTGATTCAATTCCTAGAACTCCAGGCTTATACAAATTAACAAGATTAATTCCAACTTGTAGCAGCATAAACAGTAAAATGTAAATAATAAAATAATGCCAATGAAGTAGTTTTGCTTTTTGATGGGTATGCGGATGAGGAATAAAATAACTCAGAACACTTTCATTATTGATAATCATCTTTAAACAATCAAAGTAATAAAAACAAGTATACTTAAGTATACTTTACTTGTAATATTTTGTTAATTTGGCCATTTACAGGAATATTCAACGCAAATCCTAATGCTTGGGCTACTGAAACCCCAACCCTTATTCCCGTAAAAGATCCTGGTCCAATTTCTACTTCTACTGCAGTCAAATCGGAAGAGTCAAGATTATTTTTTTTTAAAATTCTATCAATTAACCCGAGCAAAACTTGCGAACCGTGTTTATTAACAGCCTCCATTTGATCTATGACCAAACTTCCATTTTTAATAGTTATCTCTGTTTTATCTTTTTCCTTAGTATTTATATAAAGAATCATATTATAATTTTAACAAAATACCAGTAGTCTATAAACATAGTAGACTTTAAATTTGATGAAAAAATTCGTATTAGTTTCTATATTCCTAATATTAATATTGTTTATTTTTTCCCTCATCCCTAAATCTACTGCTCCTACTCCGACTGCTAATAATTTGAATGCCATCCATAATTTAAAAATTAAACATATTTTTTTAATTGTCATGGAGAACAAATCTTACTATCAAATTATTAACAATCCCAGTGCGCCATTTATCAACAACTTAGCAAAAAATAATTTTTTAACAACAAATTATTCAGGAGTTACACATCCGAGTCTACCAAATTATCTATCTTTAATTGGCGCTAATACTTTTGGTATACATAGCGATTGCAACAACTGCTCTGTCAACGCTAAAAACTTAATAGATCTATTAGAAGAAAAAAACATAACATGGAAGGCGTATATGGAAAATATGCCAAATAGCTGCTTTCTAGGCAACAGTTACCCTTACGCTCAAAAACACAATCCTTTCATTTATTTTAATGATATTAAAAATAATACTAGAAGATGTAATAACATCGTTTCTTTACAAATTCTAGACAAAGATCTAAAAAATGATTCAACTACCCCAAATTTTGTCTGGATTACTCCTAATTTATGCAATGATATGCACGACTGTCAAATAACAATCGGTGACAATTGGCTAAAAAATGAGGTCAATCAAATTCTTTCCTCTCCTGCTTTCACACATCAATCTTCCCTTCTTTTTATAACTTGGGATGAAGGAGAGATCCTAAATAATCATATTCCTTTAATTGTCGCCGGATCGGTTGTCAAACATTCAACTTCTAATACTTCATATAATCACTATTCTTTACTTCACACAATTGAGGTAATCTGGAATCTTCCTCCTTTAAATAATAATGACCGCAATGCTCCAATTATTTCAAACTTTTTTTCTTAATATACTTTAGTAATGATATAATTTGAGCATGGACGAGATACAAAATAAATTAAATAATCTAGAAAAACGATTCTTCACAATTAAAGACCAATTCGATCAGGATTTGCTACAAAAACAGATAAGAGAGATGGAAGCAGAGATGAATAAGCCAAATTTCTGGGAGGATATTCAAAGAGCAAAGACAATATCTCAGAACCTTTCAGAAAAGCAGAAACTGCTAGAAAAAATCGAAACAATATCTGAAAGATTAAAAACAGTTAAAGAACTATCTTATGAACCTAATTTAGAAACAGAGATTAAGGAGGAAGCGACTACAATAGAAGAAATAATTAACAATTTAGAATTTAATTTATATTTAAATGGACCTTATGATCAAACAGAAGCTATACTCTCGGTTCATGCAGGAACTGGAGGAGTAGAAGCTATGGACTGGGCAGCGATGCTTGCTCGAATGTATCAACGGTATTTTGAAAAATCTGGATGGAAATATGAAATAACCGATGAGAGTTTTGGTGAAGAAGCGGGATATAAATCAGTATCTATGGTTATACATCAACCAATTGCTTATGGATATTTAAAAGGAGAAATGGGAACCCATCGTCTAGTCAGACAATCTCCTTTTAATGCCGATAAATTACGTCAGACTTCTTTTGCATTAGTTGAAGTCCTTCCAGTTATAGAAAATGATCAAGAGATACAAATAAATGATGCTGATTTGGAGTTTGAGGCATTTAGATCAGGGGGTGCGGGTGGGCAAAACGTTAACAAAGTAAACACTGCAGTAAGGCTAAAGCATATTCCAACTGGAATTGTTGTCACCTGTCAAACAGAGAGATCTCAACTGCAAAATAGAGAGAATGCTCTAAAAATGCTCAAAGGAAAATTATGGCTTCTTCTACAAGATGAGAAGAAGAGAAGAACAGAAGGCTTAAAAGGTCAAACTAAACAGGCTTCATGGGGAACTCAGATTCGTTCTTATGTTCTACATCCTTATCATTTAGTCAAAGATTTGCGGACAAATGTAGAAACTTCAGACACTGAAGCTATATTAAATGGAGATTTGAGCAATTTTATAGAAGCCGAGATAAAAAATTACTCCGTTGAAAAATAATATAATAAAGTACAAACCAATACTGGACAAACTTAGTTTTACATGTATAGAATAGTAACAATAGATTGAAAATGAATAAAAATCTAAATTTTTTCAAATCTTTAAACCTTATTCAGATCTTCTTAGGGGTTCTAGTTTTATCAGTTATTTTAGGTATAATAGCGGGATATTTATTATCTAGAAATGGAAGTAATTCTTCATTAGTTGCTACAAGTACCAGCTCTTCAACAAACTCTATTCCTAAAAGCCCTCAACAAGACACTCAAACATTCCGCGACTTCGCTGAAGGTGTTATCGAACCTATGCCTACACCCAAAAATCCAGATACTTATGTAGAAGGAACTCACCTTTTAATAAGAACTGGGGCTGTACCTGTAGCGCTGACATCTTCTGTAGTTGATTTAAACCAATATAATGGAAAAAAAGTAAAAGTATATGGTCAAACACAGAAAGCACTTAAAGTGGGGTGGCTTATGGATGTTGGCAAAGTAGAAGTTGAACAATAGCCATATCTTCTCCATTTAGTAAACTGCCATGATTTCCTTTAAAAACGTTTATAAAAAATTTAATCTCAATATAAATGCACTAGATGATGTGAGTTTGGATATTGAAAACGGTGAATTCGTATTTCTAGTTGGTCAATCAGGCGCAGGAAAATCTACAATGCTGCGACTTTTAGCACGAGAGTATGTTCCCACATCGGGAACAATTCTGATTGATGGTGTCGATATCTCTAAGTTAAAATCAAGCCAAGTTTCAGAATACCGCAGGAAGATCGGTTTTGTTTTTCAAGATTTTAAATTATTAGATGATAGGACTGTCTTCGAAAATGTAGCTTTAGCTCTTGAAGTGAGAGGAATTAAAGAAGTAGAGATAAATAAAGAGGTAGAGAAAACACTTAAAATGTTTGAAATTTGGGAGAGAAGAAAACTTTTTCCCCGCCAATTATCAGGAGGAGAAGCTCAACGCACAGCAATTGCTCGGGCTACAATCGGAAAACCATCTCTTCTTTTAGCAGATGAGCCAACTGGAGATTTAGATCCACAAACCTCTTGGTCAGTTCTACAATTACTTTTAGAAATCAACTCCTGGGGAACTACCGTTATTATGGCTACTCATAATAAAGAGATTGTTGATTCCCAAAAACGTCGAGTTATAGCCTTAAAGGCTGGAAAGATAGTAAAAGATAAGCATCAAAGTTTATATGAGATACATTAATTAAAAAGTTATGTCGATTTTTTTTAGTTTTGTCAAAAAGAATATTCGCCGTACACCATATCAGGCATTTGCGGCAACAATGGTAATGTTTTTTACATTCTTTTGTTTATCAACATTCCTGATTGTTGCTGTTGGTTCACAGCAGATACTCAAATATTATGAGAGTAAGCCTCAAGCTATTGCCTTTTTTAAAGATGGTACTAACCCAGCGGATGTACAGCGAATCGAAGATGTTTTAAATCAAACAGGAAAAATTAAAAGCTTACATTATGTCAGTAAAAACGAAGCCCTTCAGATTTATCGTCAAAATAATAAAAACAACCCCCTTCTTCTTGAATTGGTTACTGCTAGTATATTACCCGCTTCTTTGGAAATCTCAACTGTATCTCCCGATGATTTACAACCTATAGCTAACCTGGTACAAAAAGAACCTACTGTTGAAGAAGTAGTATTCCCGGCTGATGTTGTATCTTCTTTAACCCAAGCAACGAGGATTATTAGAATTATTGGCGGAAGCGTGGTAGGATTCTTAGCTGTTTTCTCAACACTAGTAATAGTTATGATTATAGGTTTTAAGATTCGTATTAAAAGAGCTGAAATTGAGACAATGAAGCTTTTGGGAGCACCAGTTTGGTTTATTCGCATACCTTATCTACTTGAAGGTATTATCTATTCTTTAACAGGAGCTATCTTAGGATGGGCTTTCAGTTTTGCTATATTATGGTATGTATCTCCGCTGCTCTTAAACGGCCTTGGCGAGGTCTCGTCCCAAGTTTGGCCTCCCTCTATCTTATTTATAACAGGGCTTTTAGCCGCCCAAGTAATCGCAGCTTTGCTAGTAGGGGGATTAGGCTCATTCACCGCTTTACGTCGTTATCTGAAGATTTAGCTTAAGAATTTATGAAAAAATTCTTTGCTTTTTTTGTGTTGCTACTAATCGTTTTAGTAGTTTTTTTATCCCCTATTTCCACTTCTGCACAAGTTAATCCTCAAGATCTTCAAAATGTAGAACAGCAAATCAGTGATCTGACTTCTAAATTAAATACGGCAAAAGATCAAGAAAAAACGCTTCAATCTCAGCTTGACTATATCAATACCCAGTCTAAGCTTACGGAGCTAAAAATTACACAGACAAACACAGATCTGGAGCAGCTTCAAAGCGAGATATCAGATCTTTCTGGAAAGATAACTCAACTATCCAGCACAATAAGTACTTTAACCCAAATACTTTTAAATAGAATTATTGAGACTTACAAATATGGTAACCCCTCCCCTCTTGAACTGATATTTTCATCGAAAGGTTTTTCTGATCTTCTGATGGCAACAAAGTATCTGGAAGTAGCCCAAGAGAACGATAAAAGAATTCTTTACCAACTTCAAGCTACAAAAAGCGCCTATCACGATCAGAAGATAAATAAAGAAACTCGGCAACAACAGGTTGAAAAACTAAAAGCTGATTTACAAAGTTACCAGAATCAACTTAACCAAAATGAAGCTGCTAAAGCAGCGTTATTAAGAATGACTCAAGATAACGAAGCAATCTATCAACAGAAGTTAAAAGCGGCTCAGGAAGAGCAAAATGCAATTTTAGCAATCATTAATGGTCAAGGAAATGAAGTACAAGAAGGTCAAGTCCATAAAGGAGATACAATAGGCACAATTATATCTGGCCCTAGTCCTTGTTCGACTGGAACCCATCTACATTTTGAGGTTCACCAGAATGGAAATATAATGAATCCTACCCGATTTTTAGCAAATCATTCCGTAACTTTTGCAAATTCTCCAGATGGACCATTCTCTTTTAGTGGAAGTTGGGACCTTTGGCCAGTATCTGATCCTATTATTATTACTCAAGGCTTCGGTAATACTTGGTGGGCACAACATGGTTGGTATACAGATCCTCCGGGACACACTGGAGTAGACATGTACTCTTCAATCAGTCTTTCTGTGAGGGCTGTTCAGGATGGAACGTTATATGTAGGAGGTATAAGCTGTGGAAGCGGTATTTTACATTATAAAAGAGTTGACCAAGGTAATGGCATATCAACTTACTATCTTCATGTGCTATAAATAAATTACCTCTTTTTCTTGTCTGATAGAGAGAAAAGAGGTAACATAACCTCGTATGATATACCAATCCTCATCTCAGGAAGAAACTGCCCGGATAGCTCAAAATCTAGCTAAAAGATTAGAAGCTGGAGCAATAATTTTAATGACAGGTCCTCTTGGCGCAGGAAAAACCACCTTTGTTTCATCATTTGCCAAAGAGCTAGGAGTTAAAAAGCATATCATCTCACCTACATTTACTTTAATGAGAAGTTATTCGCTCTCTGAGGGAAAAAAACTTTACCATTTAGATCTATATCGGCTTGAGTCCCCTGAAGATATTTTAGGAATGGGAATTGAAGAGATACTCAGAGATAAAGAAAATATAGTTATTATTGAATGGGGAGAACGGCTAGGATTTCTTAAGCTTCCTAAGGCTCTATTGATAAATATTTCCCCAACTGGTGAAACTTCTCGGACTATAGAGATTACTCAAGTTGGAAGTTAAGGAGAAGTAGCGCTTTGAGAAGAACTATTTCTATTTCTTAATATATCTAAAGCTGAAGTCCCAGAGCTAGAGCTTGCTTCTGTTGGAGATGGTGATCCAACAACACTACCAAAAGTCGCAGAAGATGATGCACTATTTGTATCCATCGGAGTAGGAGTAACAATAGTTAATGGCTTACTTGGAGTAGTCAGCGGTTGTTGAGATGTTTGAGACGCTGATGGAACTTTAGCTTTTCCAATCCCCAAAATAAAATAAGCTGAACTCCCAGCTACTAGTAATAATAAAACTGCACCTACCGCAAATAACCATTTTGGAAACCCTGAAGAACCATTAGTAGTAGGAGTCTCCACCCCTTGTTGAGGAGTAGGGACAATCAAATTTTCTGTTTGAGAAACGACTGCCGGGTTAGTCTGAGCTGCTGAAGGAGGCATCGGTGCAGGTGATGACTGAGAAGGATCTATAAGATGAGATAGATCTGTCGGAGCTGCGTCTGTAGGAGTTGGGTTAGATTGTATTCCAGGTATTGATGTTCCAAACCCTTCTTGGGTGTTTGTATCTCCTGCCGGAGAAGTATCAGAAGTTCCGAAATTAGATGTAGGTAGAGAAGATCCGAGTTCAGGCTGCATCTCTCCAACTCCTTGAGGAATAGATGGTTGAGAGATCGAAGGATTTCCTAATGGAGATGAAGGCTCAGTATTATTGGCAAATGATGGAGGTTGGGAGATGTTATTTGCAGAACTATCTAATCCATTAGCTGAAAAATTTCCAGGATTAATCTGTGTATTCGCAGGTTCAGAAGATGCAGAACCTAATCCTCCACCCATAGCTAAACCTGAAGAATCCACCAAATTTTCTCCCCCTCCTAAATTAGAAGTATCTGTAGGTAAGCTACTATTTCCCCCAAAATCTGAAGCTGAAGGAAATGCACCTCCTCCATTTGTATTTTCCATACTATTAGAAGAAGGCAAATTACTATTATCTCCGATTGGATTCGGCCCAGAAAATGATCCAAGAGCACTAATTGGATCAGTTGGAGGAGATGATATATCCTCACTTTGAGGAGATAGCTCTTGAGTCTCGCCTAAACCAGATGGATTATTAGACACTGGGGTCGTAAGAGGAGAATTATTATCAGCAGGGAGTGTACTTGATAACGCAGGATCCTGATTATCTGACATTCCCGGAGTTGGTTGAGCATTAGTAAAGGGGGGTGTTGTATCCCCTACTGCATTGGGACCTCCAAGGGGATTTGAAGGGTTGTTTTGATTATTATTTGGATCCATAGGCAGGTTTATTTATTAACTTAATTTAGTGTAAGTGAAAAGGATAGCTTAGTCAAGATAGTTACAATCTAACTTTTATAAGTTATAATATTGAGGCTAAATTATGTTAAATATTTTATCAAAAGTTTTTGATTCAAATCAAAAAGAGATCTCAAGACTACAAAAGATTGTAAATATTATAAATAGTAAAGAAGATCACTACAAAAAATTAAATGATAAGGAGCTTTTACAAGCATCTCTGTCTTTTAAAAAAGATGCTTCTAAAGGAGATAACCTCGATCAACTCTTACCTGATGTTTTTGCTTTAGTTAGAGAGGCTAGCCGCCGAAAATTAGGAAAAAGGCATTTTGATGTACAACTGATTGCAGCTATTGCTCTCCATGAAGGTAAAATTACAGAACAAAAAACTGGAGAAGGAAAAACTCTTTCAGCAGTCCCAACTTTATTTTTAAACTCTTTATCCGGCAAAGGCGTACATTTAGTGACAGTTAATGATTACTTGGCTAAACGTGATTGTGGATGGAATGGACCTATTTATAGCGCTCTTGGTGCAACTTGTTCAGTTATAGCTCATGAGTCTTCGTTTATTTATGATCCTGAATACACAGATCCTACTCATACTGATGAACGATTAGCTCATCTGCGTCCTGTTACCCGTAAAGAAGCCTACAACGCAGACATTACATACGGAACAAATAATGAGTTTGGGTTTGACTATCTTCGCGATAACAGAGCCTGGACCCTTGAGCAGCAAGTTCAGAGGTCTCACAACTTTGCCATAGTTGATGAAGTTGACTCAATATTGATTGACGAGGCACGGACTCCTTTAATAATATCGCAGCCTGCTCAAGAACCAACAAAAAAATATTATGAATTTGCCAAAATTATTGACACCTTATCCCAAGATGATTATGTAATAGACGAAAAACAAAGGACTTCTCATTTAACCGAAGAGGGGATCGCCAGAGTCGAAAAACTTCTTGATACAGAAAATCTATATGAAAAAGACTTTTCGATATTACATCATATAGAACAAGCATTAAAGGCAAGAACTTTATTTGTCAAAGACCGAGACTATGTTGTTCGAGATGGAGAGGTAATCATCGTTGATGAATTCACTGGAAGATTAATGCCAGGAAGACGATATTCCGAAGGACTACATCAAGCAATCGAGGCTAAAGAAGGTGTGGAGATTCAACAAGAATCCCAGACTTTAGCGACAATATCTTTCCAAAATTATTTTAGAATGTATGACAAATTAGCAGGAATGACTGGAACTGCGGCTACCGAGGCTGAAGAATTTCATAAGATATACAAATTAGATGTAATTATAGTTCCCACCAACAAACCAATGGTTAGAGCTGACCTGCCAGATGTTATATTCAAAACACAGATTGCCAAATATGAAGCAGTTGCTAAAAAAATAGAAGAACTCCATAAAAAGGGTCAACCAGTCTTAGTTGGTACTACATCAATTGAAAAAAATGAGCTACTCTCTGAAATTCTAAAGAAAAAACGAATTTCCCACGCAGTTTTAAATGCTAAAAACCATGAAAAAGAGGCTGAAATTATTGCAAAAGCAGGACAAAAAGGAGCAGTCACAGTAGCTACTAATATGGCCGGAAGAGGTGTTGATATTCAGCTTGGTGATGAGGTAAATAAATTGGGTGGACTGTTTATAATCGGTACAGAAAGACATGAATCAAGAAGAATAGACAATCAGCTTAGAGGTCGATCAGGACGACAAGGAGACCCTGGAGCATCGCAATTTTATTTAGCTTTGGATGATGATTTAATGCGTATATTCGGAGGTGATCAAGTCGCTAAAATAATGAATTTCCTAAAAATTCCTGAAGACATGCCTATTGAGCATTCTATGGTTTCAAGAGCTATAGAAGGAGCACAAATAAAAGTTGAAGGACATAATTTTGATATTAGAAAAACAACTGTTGAATATGATGACGTAATGAATCAACAGAGACAGGTTATTTATAAAATTCGCAAACAAATTCTTGAAGCGGCATTCTCGATTAAAGATTCGACAAATCCTGGTTTAAAAGATACTATTTTGTTAAAAATAAAGGAAGATATTGAGAGGATAGTTTCTCTTTACTCTATTGAAGGGGTAGATATTGAAAAAATAATTGAAGAATTTATCGACATAATTCCACTAGATCCTCAATCATTAAAAGAGCTCTCAGATCATCTTAAAAAATCAAATACAGTCGATCAATTAACTGATCAGTTAGAACATATAGCTCATGACCTATATGAAGAGAGAGAAAAACAAATTGGTTCAGAGGTAATAAGACAAATGGAGATATTTGTTTACCTTAACACAATTGATACTTTATGGGTTGAACATTTAGATACTATGGATGATCTAAGAGCTGGTATAGGACTTCGGGGTTTTGCTCAAAGAGATCCATTAATTGAATATAAAAAAGAGGGATTTGATCTATTTGAAAAGCTTGTCAAAACTATCGATTATCAAGTAGTACACCAAATATATAAATTAAATGTTCAACAGCCTTCTTCTGGCCCTAAACCAGTAACTGAGATTGAACGCTACCCAGTTCTAGAAACAGGAATTAAAGTGGAAACAGAAGAGCTGAAGGAGGAGAAACAAGGCGTTCCGTTATCTGAGATCTTAGAAGAAGAAGGTGCCATGACAAAGGTAACTATTGAAAGAGGAAACCAGGTAATTTCTCAACAATTACTGGATAATAAAGGATCTTTGAAAAAAACGAAGATAGGACGAAACGATCCATGCTGGTGTGGTTCAGGAAAAAAATATAAAAAATGCCACTATCCTAACTAATTAAACTATTAGAGTTATCTCTCTACTCTCTTTTTTATACCTCATAAACAGTATCTTTAATATAAAATCTACACAAAAAAAGTATCTGGAAGAAATAAAAACATAAATTACTTTAAAAAGACGTCATCTTAAAAATCTAGAAGATAAAAATAATACTTTAACGATCTAATAACCAGTCCATAGCTTCTTCTAATGAAACACAAAATCTAAATTTAAAGTTCCTTCCAGCTGCTAAGGCTAAAGTCTCAACGAGCTTTTGAAAGGCGAATGGATTTCCAAAAACTGCAACCTTATCATAATCCAAGTTACGTATTAGATCTAATCCTGATTTCTTAGCAGATAATGTAATACGACCAATTTGAGTAATATCACCGACAATAAATACCTGTTTATTTTTTTTTCTTAATTTACCAATAAGCTTTTCTGTCTCTATCCCTGATTTTTTAACAGACTCTCCATTCTGATCTCCAACCCAGAGCATGTATATAATTCCATTATTTGTTAAAAAAATATTGTTTAATCTTTTTTTGCAATTTGAATCTGAACTCATCCTTTAACAATTCATATATTAACTAAATCCTTCAGAGATGTCTATAGGATATAGGTGACTGTAAATTATTTTTAATTGTTAAATCTTTTTCCATTAAAATTAATAAAATTTTTTAACTATTCTGATTGATTATCAGCTCTTATTGGCTTATCATAACAACCATCAAACATGAAGATCGCAATCGTTGGAACTGGTTATGTAGGTTTAGTTACGGCAGCTGTTTTTGCTTCAAAAGATCATCAACTGTATTGTATCGACATAGACCAGAACAAAATTGATAATTTAAAAAAAGGTATAATACCTTTTTTTGAACCAGGTTTAGATGATTTGATTAAAACAAGCCTACAAGAAGGATCTATTACTTTTACAAACGATTACTCTATCGCTATACCTCAAGCAGATATTGTATTTATCTGTGTTGGAACCCCCAAACAAAGTAATGGTAATGCAGATCTATCTTATCTTGAAGCAGCTTTTGCCTCAATCATACAACACATAGAACATTTTACCATTATAGTTATCAAAAGCACAGTCCCTATCAACTCTCATATAAAAATAATGAAAGACCTACATATTGATACAAAAAAAGTTGAGCTTGCCAGCTGTCCTGAATTTTTAAGAGAAGGAAATGCCTTATCAGATGCATTCAATCCAGACCGAATCATAATAGGATCCTCGAGCGATAAAGTTACCAAGACTTTACTTAAACTTTTTGAAGATTTTCAAAGTCCAAAACTTGTTACTGATATAGTCTCCGCCCAAGTTATAAAGTATGCAGCTAATTCTTTTTTAGCTACAAAGATTTCATACGCCAATATGATTGCCCATCTTTGTGAATCAATTAGTGCTAATGGAATAGATGTTCTAAAAGGCATTGGATATGACCCAAGAATCGGTGATAGATTCTTAAAACCAGGAGTGGGATACGGGGGGTCGTGCTTTCCCAAAGATCTTTCAGCTTTTATATCACTATTTAAAGATTACTCCCAAGATCCATCTCTTCTTCAATCGACTCAACAAATTAACAATTTACAACCGTATCTATTTATTAAAAAAGTTTTAAATAAACTTGGTAATCTAGAAAATAAAAATTTAACTCTCTTCGGGTTATCTTTTAAACCTGACACAGATGACATTCGTGAAGCTCCATCAATCAAAATCATCGAACTTCTTTTAAAATATAAAGCAAATATTAACGCTTATGATCCTGCAGCAAACATAAATATAGAGAAAATTTTCGGTAAACAGATTCGATTGTTTAATGATCCATACAAAGCAGCAAATAAAAGCGAAGCTTTACTTTTAGTAACTGAATGGCCTGAATTTATCCATTTAGATTTTTCAAGAATTAAATCATTGATGAAATCAGCAAATATTTTTGATGGGAGAAATGCACTGGAGAATCAAAAATTAAAACTGCAAGAATTAGGTTTTTTCTATCAAGGGATAGGAATTAATCAAGAATACAAAGAACTTCTTTTAGTTTGAAAGAAGATCCTACTGACTAACCAGCCTAAGCTAAAACCACCAATATGCGCAAAATAAGCAACTCCCCCGTTATTAAATGACTGATTTGAGATAGCTGCGGCAGATGAAAAAATTTGAATTATAAACCAATAAAACAAGATTAAGGTCGCAGGAATGTTTACAATTGTGACAAATATAATTATAAATACTAAAGTTTTAATTCGATTATGAGGATAAAGTGCAAAATATGCACCCAAAACACCTGCGATTGCACCAGAAGCCCCTAGATTAGGTAGAGTAGAATGAATGATTGTCACATATTGAAGTATTCCTCCAACAAATCCTGACAAAAGGTAAAATATAGGGAAAAAAACTAATCCAAATTTACGAGCAACACTATTACCAAATACCCAAAAAAATAACATATTAGAAAAAATATGAATAAACCCCGCATGTAGAAATTGGCTTGTAATGAAAGGAAGTAATGTAGCAGGATGAGAAAAACTAATTCTTGAAGGGATCAAAGAATACTTTAGGATAAAAGCATCAGGATTAGGGGAAGTGATCTCCAAATAAAACACATAAACATTTATCAGGATAATAGCAATAACCCAAAATGCAGGCGGGCCATGACTATCAACATCTTCTAGAGGAAGCATTTACTTATATTAAGAATTGATAATCAAAAAAAATAATTTAAACGAGTAATAGAAGAGAAAGTAAGAATTTGTTACATAATCCTTACACACTGCTTGATTGTATCCTTTTGATTATGTTAATAGTACATACTGTGTATGTATAAAAAATCAAAAAGAAAAACGAAATCTTCCAAATCTTTTCAAAACAGATCCAATTCGGGTTTTAAAAATTTTTTTACCCATCAAAAAATTATAACTTTATATCAGGCAGGAATTAATAAAACCTTCTTCGGGAATTTTATTCCATATCATATATCAAGAAAGTCATATATATTTTCTCGTATAGCTCTGGCTCTATTTTTAATATCTATTATAAGTTTCTCTTATATTTCAGCTCCTATTATTTTTGCCCAAATAGAGTTAAATAATTCCTCCCATTTGAAGTTAGGAAGCCCAACATTCCCAGTCAAACCCAAAATATACCAATTCCAGTTGATTATTCCTAAAATAGGATTAAACGCTCCTGTTATTCCTGGAGTAGATATAAATTCTGTCCCCGATTATACTGCTGCATTAAAAAAAGGCATCGCCCAAGCTAAAGGATCTTATCTACCCGGAGAAAAAGGACCAGTCTTTTTGTTCTCTCATTCTACGGATACAGTCGCTGATATCGCAACATATAACGCTAAATTTTATGGACTTAAAAATTTAGTTATAGGTGATCCAGTGGAAATAGTTTTTAATCACAAAATTTTTCACTATAGAATAACAAAGATGAATATTATTCCTCCGGATAATATCAAAATAATTCAAGATAGTCATCAAAGTTTAATCATGCAAACATGCTGGCCTCCAGGTACAGATCTGCAAAGATTAATTGTTTATGCCAATCAGACTTAATTCGTTGCTCTTACATTTCTCTTACATTAACCTAGCTATTCTCTTTTTTGTTTATATTAGTCTCGCTATAGGGTTGCTCAAGCTCTAGGTTTGGTTGAAAAATGAAAAAAATTCTTTTTTTAGGACTGTTAATTACTTTTTTATTAATATCCCCTCAAATAATCTTTGCTCAGTATAACCCTTCCTGTCCATCAGTTTATGGAGCCCAATGCCCAACTGGAAATATCGCTATAAACAAAACTATCCAGAATCCTCAAACTGGAGAGTATGTTGATTCCTTATCTGCCAATGGCCCAAATTTTCTACCAGGAGAAAAAGTTCACTTTAAAATTCAAGTTTCAAACACAGGCAGTAGTGAGATCGATAATATTACTGTTACTGATAAATTTCCGCAATTTCTTAATTTTGTTTCAGGACCGGCCCAATTTGATACAAACAATAATTCTTTAAGCTGGAATATTAATAAACTTTCTCCAGGAGATTCATTATATTTTGATATTACAGCCCAAATTGCTAGCAAAAATTTACCAGACGTAGGAATTTCCTGCATTACTAATTTTGCTCAAGCTCAGCAAGGACAACAGACTTCTCAAGACACAGTACCTTTTTGCTTTCAGACCAAAGTTTTAGGTACAGCTACTACTCTACCTAAAACAGGTCCAAACTCAACATTAATTATTTTAGGAATAACAATCACATCATTAATCGGAGCATCTTTAATTATAATTAAATTTATTTGAGAGGGGGTGATAATATGCAAGAAAGATCTGTAGATAATGGTTCTATAACGGACCGAAAAATTATAAGTAGACGGCAATTCACTAGTGCATTAGCACTATCATTATTAGGACCAACACTTTTGGCAGCTTGCGGGAGTCCATCAACAGAGATACCTAAGCCAACTGTTAAGCCTACTCCTGGATTATTACCTACACCAGATAGTCCAGCTACTGTAGTAGCACAACAGACGGAAATAAGTAAGCTACAAGATCAAGTTAATTCGCCTAAAGGACAATTAAAACAGTCTGAACAAGGAGGACCTGCTCCTACTGATACTGCTGTCTCTGAGGTACCAACAGTTGGACCGACTCAAGTTCCACTTCCTGCACCAACAGCAGTTCAGGCATGCAGTGAGCTTGTAATTCCAGCCCAAAAAGATCCAGATGGTAGATGGGAACTAGCAAATCCAGATGATATGACTAAAACAAAACCACTTGCTTTACCAGACGGATTTACTCCTGATGTGAGTTTATGCTATGCGACTGATATAAAACCGCGTCCGATTAGCTCTGATCTAAGCAGCTATGCTGATTGGGAAAAAGCATTAAACACCAAACGTCCAGACGGAGTCCCACTAGCTGGATATAATTATGACTATAACGATTGGTGTTCTGTTCCCGGTTTTTTATGTAATGTCCAAGCAGATTTATTTGGATGGTCTACTTTTCAGGGGGAGACTCTAAAAGTACCTAAGATAGGCGAATTAGATGGTAGTGTTAGACGTTCTGTGGTTTTAAACGTTTTGAATTTAGACAACACAGTGGAAGCTTGGGATTTAGATGGAGATTGTCCTGTTTACGCCAAAAGAGGGTTTAGAGCAACTGGAAGAATCTTTAATGGACAAAAAAATGTTGATTTACTAGAAGAGAACTTAACAGGTCATTGGTTGAGTACTCAATTCTATGGTGAACCATCTAAAAGTTATATCGGTATTACCGGAAATCCTGATAATGCTCTTAGCACACTCGTTGTTAGTGTCCAAAGGAAACAATGGGGTAATAACCCAGATGGATCAAGAAGAATAGAATTTCAGTTAATACGTGCTGAAATTTTTAATCGTCCAAGTCCTAAATAATATTTAGTAAGAAAGGGATTTTCAGATCCCTTTCTTACTATGTCAAGGAGGTGATAATTAATGAATATTGAGAATTTAGATCGGAGACGCTTTTTGAAAAAAGCTGCTCAGACTGCTATCGCAGGAGGAGCAGTAATGCTAGAGGCACAACCAGCAGTTGCTAAAAGTACAACTCCATCAGAGTTAGGGGATCGTATAGGATATTTTCCTCCGACAGCTGAGAGTATTCAATTTATAAATGATAGAATCGTCTTTACTCGGGGTTTATCTAAACAGGAAATTTTAATAGTATTTACATCAGATATTGAAATCGCTGGGCAGAATTATTCTATTGATTCTACCAATCATCCTGAGTCAGGACAAGTCCTGGCTGTTGCTGCAGCAACTCCTCTTCCAGAGTTAAGCTATTCTGTCTCTAGGTTACCGACAACATGGCAAGCAATTGAGTATTCAAAGGCTCAATCATATGCAGAGCTTTTGCAAGATTTGAAACGCGCTGGTGAAGTACAAATAACTAGATCGCGACAACCTGGCCAGTGTGGTCTACCTAATGGGTGTACAAATACTCGATTAGTTTTACTTTCTGCTCATACAGATAATAAAAGGATACTGTTTGAACCTGTCCTAGATCAACAATATACCTGATCAGTGAATTGACGCATATGGATCAAGGCAGGATAAAAAAAATTTTTAATTCAAAGGCAGCGTTTTTCCCACCGCTGCTTTTGTTTGTTATAACTCTTTTTATCATTATTAGAAATTATTACTCCGGAACATATCTTTCCGGCTGGGACACACTAAATCCTGAGTTTAACTTTTCTTTAAACCTTACTAGACTGCTGTCTGATGTTTTCAACTCCTCTGAGGGTTTAGGAGCTGTAACTGCGCATGCACAGATCTCTGACCTTCCTAGAGTAGTCATTCTATATATCCTCTCTTTTATACTTCCAAATAATATTTTACGATTTACCTTTATTTCATCTAATTTAATCATAGGGATCTTAGGAGTCTA
>DAIDIY010000013.1 GCA_027451625.1 Candidatus Daviesbacteria bacterium
TAATTCTTCATCGGTTACTTTTTCAATAGTTGTTCTTAAAAGTTCTGCTTTAATAACTTCTAAGCCCTCCAAAGTTTTATCTTTTTTAAGACCTGCATAAACTGAAAAAAAACCAGTATCAGCTAAACTGTCATGAAAGGCGAAAACACTATATGCGAGTCCTCTTCTTTCCCTGACTTGAATAAAAAGACGCGATGACATTCCTTCGCCTAAAATAGTACCTAAAAGTTGAGCCGCATATTTTTTGGGGTTATTTCTTGCATAACCTAAAACTCCCAAAACTAAATTACTTTGGTCTGTTTTGCGATAACAAAAATCAACTTTAGGTTCAGTTTGCCTTAAAGGATGGAAAGATTTATATTGATGATGCGAATTCTTATTTAGATCTCCGAAATATTTTTCTGCTAACTCCTCGACTTTATCTGGCAATTTCCCTGCGTAAACTAGAACCATCTTTGAAGGATCATATAAGCTATTAATATAACTTAGGAAATCTTCTCTTTTAAAGGAAAGGATAGTTGTATCAGTTCCACCTATATCCCATCCCAAAGGAGTGTCTCCGAATATTAGACGTTCAAAAAGTTGCCAAACGTAACGAGCTGGATTATCTTTATACATTCTCAACTCCTCAATTATGACTCCTTTTTCCCGATCTATTTCTTCAGGATTGAAGAGAGATTCTTTAAGTTGAGAAGATAAAATATCTGATGCGAGATCGATATGTGAAGCGTCAGACTTAATCCAGTAATAAGTAACCTCTTTATCTGTTGCGGCATTATTAACTGCTCCAATTCCATCAATTAAATTTGCTATCTCCTGCGTTGAGGGGTATTTAATAGATCCCTTAAAAAACATATGCTCCAAAAAATGAGACAACCCAGAAGTCTTTTTGTTCTCATATCTAGAACCTGCTTCTACAGCAACCATAGTAGTCACGGAATCCAGATAAGGTAAAGGAATCGTTATTAAAGTTAATCCATTATTTAATTTCTTTAGTTGATACATATATTAACCATAATAAACCATTAAAAGAATTCAATTATATTTTTGAAACACTTTTTCAACAAATTCTAAATAGTTATTCCTGCTTTATTAAGATCAAATCTTACACTTGCTATACTTGTAGGAAGTATCACTGAAATACCGCTATAATAAGCTCTAAAAACTTGGTCTTTTAAACTACAAATAGCAACTGTCTGGTCTTCAGCTACTCCTAGTCTGTGAAGCATATAAGGAAAGGATTGAGAATGTCTGACAGCGGTCTCAGCAAATAATTTTCTTACTCTGTTTCTGTCATTTTCTAAAAACGATATAGTCTTTTTGGATGAAATTAAGGCAGGCCACCTTCTTATTCCTCCATAAGAAGTTCCTCTTATACTTTCAGCTAAACGAACAGTATCCCCAAAACTCAGACCTTCTTCATTTAAACTTTTCCTCAAAGGAAAATCGTTCTGAATAATCACCACTTCAATTTGCGGCATGAAGAAATTCTATATTTTACAAACTATCAAATCAAGAGTTAAACCAAAATATACTTAAGAACTTTTTATTAATAAAAGGATAAACATTGACATTACACTGACTTACCTCTAATATATGAGTTGCTAAAAATGGGAAAAGTAGAAAATATTGATAATAATTATCCTCTAAATCCTAACACAGAATCGGTGGAAGCCGGAATTTCTACGGACAGATCACTTATTGGTAAAATTCGAAGGCCAAACTCCCTTTATCGTAATCGGCGTTCATTTTTATCATTAGTACCGGCTGTCTTAATGATCCCTTTGGTAAATGCTGGAAACGGTGGAAAGGAAATGAAATATCATAAGAAACATCATATTCATCCAACTGTTCATCCAACCTCTCAACCTGAAGCTACCCCAACATATATTCACCCAACCGTTCATCCAACCTCTCAACCTGAAGCTACCCCAACCGCTGGAAATCATGAAAATACACCTACTGTCTTACCAACTCCAAAGCCTCAGCAAGGGACTAAAAGTTCTCCCTCACCAACTGTCAGTCTTACTATAGATACAACACCTTCTAATAATGAAGAAACAGGAACGCCTACTCCAATAGCAACGACTGATAAGCTATCGACTCCAATACCTAATGAGAGCACACCAATAGAAAATCACTTGCCAAATACTGGTCAACCTAGTCTGTTATATCCTGCTATCATCGGATCGGTTATGACAGGATTTGGTATTTTATTAAATAGAGTTAAAAAATAAAATTACTCTTATCAGAAATAATCCAAAATCTTCTGAGCAAAATAATCTTTCATAAATAATTTCGAATTATCTACTAGAGTGATCCTCTAAAAGTATAATTTACATCCGCCTAAACAATTTTAATCCTAATAAAAATTCCTATAACTCTTAAACTAACTTTTCTTTGAGCAAAGAATCATTGATTCTCATCTTAAAAAACTCATTAAATATAATATTTACTCCGTACTCTGTTTCGAACCATTTAGTCTTTGATAGTTGATCTCCATAATTCATTTCTCCATTTTTATTTATTAGACTGCTTCCCGCTGGTAAATACTTCTCTGCCATCATCCAAGCTCTTTTTTGAGCATACCAACTCATGACTAATATTAACTTATGAGGGTGTATTCTTAACTCATCCATTAAATTCAAACTTCTTTTTATATTGTCGGCAATTGTTAAACTATTAGGCTCGATATATATACAATTTTCTGGTACTCCATTATCTACTGCCCATTTCCGGAAAGTTAAAGCCTCTGGCTCATAAACTTGATAAATGGGATGTCCACCGCTTATCCAAATCTTAGGCGCATATCTATCTTTCCAGAGTTGAACTGCTTTTTTGATTCGGCCTAAATTTTTACCGCCAAACACAAAAATAAAGTCGCTTTGTTCTAACTTATCTTCATGCCCCAAATATTCAGATATCTGATTGAGTAAACTCATAAACCGAGAGTCTTTAGTTCTGATTCTTTTAACTGTTATTCTCCCGATGGTCTCTTTTGAAAGATTACCTTCTCTAATTACACTTTCAACGTCTAGATTAGAACTAAATGGATCATTATTTATTCCCAACTCTTTTAACCATTTTGAGGCAAGTGAATAATCCACTAACTCAATTTTTCTTTTTTCCTCTATAATTGGCCTTTTATCCTCAAAAGAAATAATCGTTTTTATTTCCTCAAAATCGATTGATTGAGAAGCATTAGTTCTTTTAGAAATATATCCGTTCATATAAATGTAATTTTATAATTCTTATTTTACCTCATTTGGAGGATAGGACTATAAATGAGGCCCTTAAGACATTTCATTTTACAACCAACAAATAGTCTTAAAGATTTATTATGTGGCTTGAAAAGCAAAACCAAATAACGAGAAATACCAAGGAATATTTGAATTTATTATCTGACCTGTTTGTGCATTAATCTGCTCTTGAACTTGAGCCTGCACAGGAATAATCCCTAAAAATTTGCGTATCTGAATACCATTGGCTTGATAAACTGGAACTCCTTTTTGCTCTGTTAAATGAAGAGAGGAGACTGAAGTTAGTTTACTCTGCTCGGGCATAGACTGAAAAACTTGAGTCGGAAATGTTTTTATAACTGTCACCCCGCTTGGAGTTTTAATAGCCATCGTTTGATCTTGAGGGTTGATGATAACTGAAAACTTAGTAGTAATAGTGTATGGACCATTACTAATTGTAATAGTATTAGGACCAGCAATATGCACACTCACAGCCCCCGCCTGAGCACTAGTAATTTGTGTTACCGGAGTTGAATCTGACTGAGGAGTTTGGACCTCTTGACTCGTATTCCCATGTCTTAAGATAACCCTACCAGAGATAGAACCTTCTTGAGGCGGTTGTATCTCAATTTGATTTATATCCTTATTCTCAATTTGTTTATTAACTTCTTGATGTACTCGTTCTACCTGTTGATGAATTTCAGGAATATCTGTATGACCTAGACTATGGATCGGCTCTATTTTATCAGTTTGTTGTTGATCAGATGTTTGCTGATCATTCGACTGATTAACGCTTCCTTCAGAGCTTCCCATATCGGCAAGATATGTACTTGTCCCAAGAACTCTTGGATCCGAACTTTTTATCTTATGAGGACGAAGAAATAACATACCTCCTAGTACCAAAACACTAATTGAACCCAATATAATATATTTCGAATAAAGATAGGTAATTTTTGGAGTTTGCCTCTTTAATCTTTTGCGTTTTTCAGAAGTTTTATTTAGAGATTTTTTTATCTTAGACACTTTATTAAGTAAATCAGATAAAAGGAACAAAAGTCAATCTTTAATTTGCAAACTGTAAATCTAAAGCTCAAAAACTGTTTGTAAATAATTTACCATTAAAAACATCTGTAATAGATTATCTATATTAATTATTAATTCCCTTTAAACCTCTAGTCTGTTGCCACTCCACAGGGTTTTGCAAAAAACTCCGAAAACTATCCACAGCTCTTTTAGGAAACATTCTCGAGTCTTCAGCAATCTGCAAAAGAATCTTGAGTCTGACAAGAGATATAACATTTAATTTCTCCTCTTCTAACCCAGCTATCGCTCTTGGGTTTTCATAATTAAGAATAGTCGCAACACAAGAACAAATATATCCATCGTTACTTAAAGATCTTTTTGCAAGAGATACAGTTGTAGCAAAATTTACTAGTTCTTCAAAAATTAATGGTTTTGAACCAAGTGGAATCAGTGGATTACCTCTTAATCCAACCGAATAATTTGCATCTACACCTTTGTCCTTTAAATCCTTTAAATAAATATATGGTATCTTTTTTCCTGTCATTTCTTCATAATATTCGCGTACCTGATATCCAGGAGTCATTCCTCCTGTAGCAATAGCTGCGATAAAGTCAAATGGAGTCTGCTCCTCTATTAATTTCAAAGCAGATTGTTTAGCTAAAATTTTAAAAATATCCTCTTTCCCTACCGTCCCTTTAATATCTATATATCCTGGTCCGAAGTGTCCTGAAGTATATTTGTATGCCTGTTCTCCTCCATCGACATCTTTTATAGTCACCGCACCTGAATTAAGAATTAAAAGCGACAGTTCTTCTTCGGATAATGCTTGAAGAATTTCTTGTGTCATTTAATATTGCTTCCGTTTAGCTATCTGATAGCTGTTGATAATCATCAATGATAACTATCATTGATGTCAAGAAGGAAAGATAATAGAAACCTCTTTTTATTTAATTATATATTTTCTTGATAGTTTTAGGGTCGTAATAATATATTTTATAAAACCTATAATATTGATCATTTTTTGGATTTATTATAAAATTTAAATAATAGTATGAGCAATATATGCGAACATTTGATAATAGGAAAGTCTTCTGATATACCTCCTATGTCATGTAAATTTTTCGGCAGGTCTATTAGTCAGAGGCCTGACGGAACTCCAATTACCCATCAAGACTGTCTCTTTGCCCAAGATGGTTTAAGAGATCGCTCATGCAGAGTAACCAGAGAAAACTTTTCAAAGGATATACTCCCCACTAAACCATCTCCTTTAAGCGGTCTTCCTTTATCTGAACAAATAAGACGGACAGATTATCCACTTGAGGTTACACCTATTAATACTAAACTAAGTGTGGATCCTGATGAAGGGACATATCTGAGGAATCTCAAACGTTACCAGTCGAAATAAGCTGAACAATAAGAAATAGATTCTATTTTTTTCCCCCTACAAAATATTTCTTTCCCTTCAACTTTTCAGGCAACATAGATTTATTATCATCAGGATACATCTTATATCCTTTACCATATCCTAGATCTTTCATAAGTTTTGTTGGAGCATTTCGTAGATGTAGGGGTATAGGTAAATTTCCATAAGTTTTAACATCTTCTACGGCTCTAAAATAAGCCTCATACGCACTTCTATTTTTTTTTGCTTGGGCTAAGTAAGCTGTACCAAAAGCTAAGTTTATTTGACACTCTGGATAACCAATCACATCACACGCTTTAAATACTTCGTTAGCAACAACTATGGCTGTGGGTTGTGCTAAACCTATATCTTCTGCAGCAAATATCACCATACGTCTGGCAATAAACAAAGGATCTTCTCCTGCTTCTACCATTCTTGACAAATAGTAGAGTGAGGCATCGACATTAGAAGCTCTCATACTCTTAATATATGCACTAACGGCATCGTAATGCTCCTCTCCAGATTTATCATATATTAAGGCTTTATGTTGATAAGCTTCTTCTATTAAGATTCTGTCAATTATTATTTTCTTACTCTTAGTACCATTTCCTTCCTGAAGCGAGAAAGATACAGCAATCTCTAAAGCATTTAATCCTTTTCTAGCATCACCTCCCGAAAGTTCTAACAATAAATCTAGAGAATCTTCATTAAGTTTTAAATTTAGTTGCCCTAATCCTCGTATTTTATCTTTAATAGCTCGATTAATAATCACTCTTAGCTCATCTTTAGATAACTGATTTAAAACAAAAATCCTAGTTCGAGACAAAAGAGGACCTATTATCTCAAATGAAGGATTTTCAGTTGTAGCTCCAATCAAAGTGATCGTTCCATTTTCAACATATGGTAAAAAAGCATCTTGTTGTGCTTTATTAAACCTATGAATTTCATCAATAAATACAATAGTCGGCTTCTGCTGATCCTTTTTCTTTTTAGACTCAAAGATCTTTTTTAACTCAACTATACTAGTAGTAACAGCCGAAAACTCCAAAAAGTCGGATTTTGTCTCATTGGCAATAAGACGCGCAAGTGATGTTTTACCTACACCGGGAGGTCCCCAGAGTATCATTGAAAATATCTGGTTATTTTTAATAGCTTTAAACAAAATTTTATCATTGTTCAATAGATGATGATTGCCTATAAATTCACTAAGTGTTTGTGGCCTCATTCGATCAGCAAGTGGAATCATGAAACTAATAATACCCGAAAGAATAAATAAATATCAATAACTATAGTTGTGTTGACTTTTAGTTTGTAGATTACAATTTCTTAATCTGCTGTCCTGAAGGAGTATCCAAAACTTCAAAACCAAGCTTTCTAATTTCCTCTCTTAATTCATCAGAACTGGTAAAATCTTTTTTCTTCCGCGCCTCTTCTCTTTTTTTCAATAAAATTTGTATATTATCCGGGATTTCTATTTTCTTTCCAATCTCATCAATAAGATTTAGTCCCAAAATTTTATCCATTTTAATAATAGTTGCCCCTTTTGAAGAAGAAGGGATATCTGCCTTTATCATCTCCCACATTACTGCTAAAGCTTGAGCCGTGTTTAAGTCATTGTTAGCAGCTTCCAGAAATCTCTGCCAATATTGTACGTCTATTTCTCCAGGTTCTCTCCATAACCTAATCTCTTTTCTGAGATTATTCAGAGCATGTTCAGCAGAAGTTAAACTGTCCCAAGTAAAGTTAAGCTTATCTCTATAATGGGCAGTAAGGTACAAGTAACGCAAAGACAGTGGATCATAACCATGATCCAAAATATCATGAAGTGTATAAGCATTTCCCAAAGACTTTCCCATCCTTCCTCCGTTTACAGTTAAAAACTCACCATGCATCCAAAAAATCGCAAATTTTTTTCCAGTTGCCCCTTCGCTTTGAGCAATTTCATTTGTATGATGAATTGCTATATGATCTACTCCCCCTGTATGAATATCAATTGTTTGACCTAAATACTTAAGTGCCATCGCTGAACATTCAATATGCCACCCTGGGAATCCCTCTCCCCAAGGAGATAGCCATCTCATTTGATGATCTTTCCACTTACCAACAGTTTTTAACCACAATGCAAAATCGGCGGGATTTTTCTTACTAATATCTTCTTCCACTTCTTCTCGGGCAGCTACTCTCTTATCAGTTAACTTCTGACCCCCCAGTTTTCCATATTCAGAAAATTTGCTAACATCAAAAAAAACTCCACTTGAAGTCTCATATGCCAGACCTTTTTTTATAAGGGTTTCCGCCAAACTAATCTGCTCCTTAATATTATCAGTCGCTCGAACAAAATATGTGGGAGGAAGTATATTTAGCAGACCTCTAGTTTGTAAAAAATCATCTAGATAAAACTGGGCTACCTCCCACACTGTCTTTCCCTCTCTTTTGGCACCTCTTTCCAAGCGATCTTCACCCAAATCTGCATTTCCGACATTATCTCCAGTCAGATGTCCGACATCAGTTACATTCATTACCTGTACTACTTTATAATCTGCCGCCTCGAGAGTTCTTCTTAGAATATCGTCAAAAACGAATGTCCTCCAATTACCAATATGAGGATAATCATACACGGTTGGACCGCATGTATATAGGCTCACCACTCCGGGTTTAAGAGACTGAAAAGATTGGACTTTTTTTGTCAGAGAATTAAATAGTCTTAACATTTATCCAACTGGACTCTAAGAAAAGTATAAAATTTACTCTTAGAATTAACCTCCTATTTTATTTTTTACTTCTGCTGTATTTTGTGGAGCTTTAAGAGTAGCTTCCTTAGAAACTTTATTTTCTATAGCCTCATATTGATGTACCTTTTTTTTATCATCCTCACTCTTTTTAAATTTTTCTGCATACTCTGCTTTTCTTCTCAGAGCATCTAGGGCAGCTTGAGTTTTTCTTAACTCTCCAATCTCCCACAATGCTGCCTGACGTTTAATTTCAGCTTCATCAACCCCATTTTGTGCACTCTTTTCAGCAGTACCAGGATTGTTAGTTCCAAAAATCGATCTTCCTACATCTTTTAGAACTTCTTTCATTTCATGAGCTGCTGGTTGACCTAATGCCTCATTTAAATCCGCTCCTATCTGTCTAACTGGACCTTTAGAAGAGTTGTCGCTCATACCAAGAGGGTATATTAAATTTCTCTGGATTGCAAGATTTAAAATCTATCTTAAATTAGTAAAAATCTTTTTATATTTAGCTACATTTACAGCAGTATTTTTTACCGGGCCTTGAATAATTAAATTTAGCTTGGAAAAATCCCAATACTTATGCATAAACTGATTAATATCTGAAAGTGAAATTTGCTCCACTAATCTAGCATATTCATCAGGCAGATAGATTTTATCCTCCCACATCAGGTCATTTTCTATCCAATCAGCAATTCCTGAGGGATGATCAAAACTCATTAAGACTCGATTAATATGATAATTTTTAACAAATTCTACTTCTTCTTCAGTCGGTCCATTTTCATAAAATATCCACAACTCTTTGGCTATAAAATTAAGCACCTGATTTAATTTGTCTTTAGCGACCTGAGTATCAATGTATGCATAACCCAAGTTTTGATACGTCCCGTTTCCAAAGGAGACATCATAAACCAAACCGCTCTTCTGGCGAAGAAGCCTATAAAGTCTACTGCTTCGGAGTCCTGAAAAGATACTTCTGATAATACTTTGAGAAATAACTTCTTTTAATGGTAAACTATTCCATGATGAAGGAAAACTAATGGTGACATAGACAGCCCTAAGCTTCGAATCCTCTCTCACTGCAATCTTCCAGTTTGAAAGGAATTCATTATTAAAAGGTGGAAATCCGGGAAATTCTTCCTTGTTTGAATATTTCTCAAAAAATTTTTTTAAAAGATCCTCTGCCTCTCTATCATCAAATCCTCCTATCAAGGTAAGATAGGTATTATTCGGTGTAAAAAATCTTCTCCAATACTGGAGTAAATTATCTCTTGTCAACCTGCTTACTGAGTCTAAAGTTCCCGCACCATCTCGAGTAAAAGGTAGACCTTTTTTGAATCGATTTTCAGCAAAAAATGTATTATTTTTATACCATAAACTATCTTGTCTCTCTCTTATCTCAGCTAAGATAACATTACGCTCTTTCTCAATTGAATCTTCACTGAAAAGAGGATCAAAAAACACTTCACTTCCGATTTGGAAAGCATCTTTTAGAAATTTTGCGGGAACTGAGATATGGAACTTGATCGATTGAGCTCCTGTAGAAGCATTATAACTTCCAGCTAAACTTTCAACATAGTTTGAGAAAGATTCAACATTAGGAAAACTTGGAGTTCCCTGGAAAAGAATATGCTCCATAAAATGTGCTTCCCCACTTTTACCATCTGGATCGAATATCCATCCGCCTTTCACAGATTGACTGAGGTAAACTGACTTCATCTGTGGGATTGAATATGTAGCTATCTTTAATCCATTCCTTAAAGAATAAAATTTTAGCATTTAATACTCATTTCTTCCCTCTAAAGCTCTGGCTAATGTTGTTTCATCTGCATATTCTAAATCACCTCCTACAGGAAGTCCTCGTGCAATTCTTGTTACCTTGACTCCTATAGGTTTGATAAGCCTTTCTATATACATAGCGGTTGCTTCCCCTTCCATCGTTGGATTTGTTGCTAATATGATCTCTTTTACTTTTTCATCTTTAAGTCTTGGTAATAATTCTCTAATTTTGAGATCATCTGGTCCAATATTTTCTAAAGGAGAGATTGATCCGTGCAAAACATGATAGATTCCTTTAAAGTTAGCCTTTTCTAAAGCCAAAACATCTAAAGGATCTTCTACCACTGCAATCATCGTGCTATCCCGTGATGAATCTGAACAGATACCACAAGGAGAACGCTCAGCGATATTAAAGCATACCTCACAAATCACAGTTTTTTCCTTCAAGTCTAAAGCTGCTTGAGCGAGACTCTCTGCTTCCTCTTTTGGAGCATGAAGAAGATAATATGTTAGTCTTTGGGCTGTTTTTGGACCTATACCCGGAAGTCTTTCAAATGATTCAATTAAATTCCGCACTACCTTCGGAACTGTTGCCATCTTTATAAATTATCCTTCCTTTGTATCTCTTCTATTTAACAATCTAGGCTCTTTTTCATCTCTTAAAGAAGAGTCAAAATTAAACATATCTTCAAATTCCTGAATTCTTTGTACAGAAATAATCTCTGGATCACAAGTTACTTTAAAAGAACTTTGTGGGCCTTCTTTGATAAGAAAAACCAACCTTGGAGGAGATCCAATTACTCCTCGACCTATATACATTCCATCTCTATCAATCGTTTGAGCAAACTCCCACGGATAGCGAACAAACTGTTCTAGATAAGATGAGACTGTATACCCCATATTCCACCTTTCATCAGGTTTCTGAGAATGAAATATGCCTTTATATTCAACCATTTTAATCGATTCCAAAAATATTTTAGAAAGCTACTTCGAAGGAGATTATCTACTCTAAAAATGAAGCTCGTAGTTTAAAAAAACTTTCTAGGAGAATTTACATTCCGGGCAATCCTAATCCCCCCATTAAACCTTTCATCTCCTCAGCAGCAACTTTCTGTGATTGTTTTAATGCTTCATTAACGGCCTCGACTACCTTTTGATGATCGGTATCTCCTGAGAGTGATATTACCTTCTGATCGGCTGACATAACTACTACGACTCCTTTATGTTCCACAGTAATTTTAATTCCTGCCAAACGTTTTTGAACTTCAATCGCTTGGTCACGCATTTTTTTAAGATCACCCAATTGTTTTATATTGTCCATTAAACCCATGTCAGTATTATATCACCAAATCGTATGCATTTTCCATCAAAGAGATTACAGTCATCGGCCCAACTCCACCTTTAGGAGGAGTAATCTTTTCTACTTTTGGCAAAACATTTTTAAAGTCAATATCTCCACCGACATCAATTACTATAGCGTTTTCTTTCACTCCATCCTTTCCAATTAGATTTGGTTTACCTACGCAAGAAATTAGAATGTCAGCCTTTGACGTTTCTTTATTTAAATTCTTTGTCTTACTGTTAAATCCTAAAATCGCAGCACCCATACTCTTAAGTTGTACTGCCAAAGGTCCACCAATCATTCCGGTAACCCCCACTATTCCCACTCTTTTTCCTTTAATTGATATTCCTTCGTCTTTTAAAATTGATAACACGCCTCTGATAGTTGCTTGGGACAAACCTTTTCCAGTTAGGCCATCCACATCTTTTTCAATGCTGATCCAACTGATCACTTGATCAGTCAGTTGATCATTAAATCTTTCTCTGGGGAGTGGCAACTGGACCATAATTCCAGTTACTAAAGAATCTTTATTTAGCTCCTCTATTTTCTTCTGAAGAATAAGAAGACTTACATCTTTTTGGAAATACACTATTTCAAAATCTATTCCCACCTCAGAAGCCTTTTTTTGTTTAATTTTCGAGTATAATAAAGAGGCCGGATCCTCTCCTACTAAGATACTCACAATACATATTCTCTTCTTAAAAGTTTTTATTTTTTGAACTAAAGATTGTTGGTGTTTCTCAGCAAGTAGCTGTCCATTAATAATTTTAGATTGACTCATGGCTAAATTATACCTGATCTAAGGCTTAGATTAAAATTACTTGAAGGATATTATCTGCAAACCATACTTTTCAATTTCTTCCTTTGTCCAAAATGGAATATCTTTGAATTTTCCAACATATGTGACTCCTTTTTTGATCATCCGTCCTGAATACTCTTTTCTCTTAGGATCCCATTCTCGGAGGATTAAAATATCTCCTTCTTGGCAGATAAAGTCACCCAGCCTTAACTCATATTTTTTTTTACCATCAATTATTGCTTGAAAATATTCAGGCCAAACTTTCTTTTCTATCTTCATATTAAATTCCTGGAACTGGATATCTCTTAGTAAACTCCTTTATCTCTTTTTGTATACTCAGTAAATTATTATTACTATGAATCTTTTCTTTATATTCTTTCAAAAATTCCAATCTTTTTTCTTTCTCAGCAGGAATATCATACCCTCTGATTTCCTCTAGGGCTTGTTTGATCCATTTCGCAATCTGGATCATCTCTTTTTCTTTCATTCCCCTACTAGTTAAAGCCGGAGTACCAAGCCTTATTCCTGAAGGATAAAACGGTGAAACAGGTTCAGCTGGAATAGTATTTTTATTAACAGTAATGCCCGCAACTTCAAGTGCATATTGAGCTTGATATCCCATTCCATATCCATAGCTAACTAAAGGTAATAAAATTAAATGAGTTTCAGAGACACTCCCTAACTCTGCAGCAAGAATTTGGGCATTTTTAACTACTTGAGCCGCATATTGTTTAAATTTATCGGAAGATGCCTCTTCCAAAGCAACAGCTATAGATGCTGTCTGGTTATTATGTGGACCTCCTTGAAGTCCTGGAATAATTGCCTTTTCGATCTTAGACTTAATCTCAGCATCTTTTTTAAGACCTTTCTCTGTAACCATTATCATTGCTCCTCTTGGACCTCTTAATGTTTTATGAGTAGTTGTAGTAATAATATCCACATAATCTACAGGAGAGCTATGGACACCTCCCACAATCAATCCTGCAACATGTGAGATATCAGCAACTAAAGTAGCACCTACCCGATCTGCAATATCAGCATAACGTTTATAATCCAATTTAAATGGATAAGCGGTAGTACCAGCCCAAATAAGCTTTGGTTTATGTTTTTTTGCTAATCTTTCCAGCTCATCAAAATCTATCTTCCAGTCTGTTCCAACATTGTAATTTACGGCATTATAAAAGATGGAAGAAAAGCTTAAATTAGCTCCATGAGTTAGATGTCCTCCCGAGGATAAAGAAAGTCCCATAACAGTCTCCCCTGGCTTACAAACAGCCATAGTTAGAGCGAAATTTGCCGGAGATCCAGAATAAGACTGGACCAATACTACTGGCACTTTAAATAGTTTTTTAGCCAGATCAGCCGCGTAGTTCTCAATCTTATCGATTACTTCATTTCCACCATAATAACGCCTACCTGGAAAACCTTCTGAATATTTATTAGTAAGAATCGAACCTAATGCCTTTAAAACATTCTCAGAGACATAATTTTCTGAAGGAATCATCTCCAGTCCTTCGGACTGTCTTTTAGCTTCTTCAGTAATTAGTTCAAAAACCTTATTTGCCATAGTTTAGAATGATAATATAATATGAGACTTCATCGAACAAGTCTGATGTTAATTTATATCAGAGTTAAAGATTTCGGAAGCAAGACGTATAATCTCATCGTCTGCCGCTACCTCAACATTAGCTAACTCTGATTTTGTAGTTGCTCTTTTTGTTAAACTAACTATAACCTCAACATGTCTTCCTAAGATATCAGAAAGTATAGATTCAAGAATATCTTTACTTTTTGGAGCCTCAATAATTCGTTGATGGAAAGAGTAAGGGACTTCCAAACAAACACTATTTAAACTACATTCTCCGACCTTAGCTGTTTTAAGTAGAGCTTCTAAAGAGAAATTAAATTGACGGACTGTCTCTAAAAGATATTCCCACTTCTCCTCTATCTTTTTTATATCCTCAATCGAATCTAAGGACCCTTTTTTCTCTAATGTTGAGACTTCCTTCCCTTCTGCTTCTTTTATCTCTACATTTATGTCTTTTGATACCTCCTCCTGTTTAATCTTTCCTTGAATAGGTTGTTCTTTATTATTTTCTCTCTCTAATAATGTACTTTTTACAGCAGCGATCTCAATAGGAAGAGATGGAATAGAAGAAAACCGTAATTGTTCTAGACTAGCTGTAAAAAAATTGATAGTGTAAATTAATTTAGATAACGAAAATTTATTTACAGTCGACAATAAAAGCTTATAGCGTTTATCATCTTCTTCAGCTTTGATTAAAACTTCACCTGCACCCTCTTTAATAAATAGCATCTGTCGTAAAATATCCAAAACTCCAGATATCAACTCTTTAGGATTAGCTCCTTCTTCTATCTGCTTATTAATTACTTTTAGCACTAGCGTACTGTCTCCATCTGCTATAGCTGTAAGTAAATCTATAATCGATTCGAAAGTTCCTGAACCTAATGCTTCCTCGATTGCTTGAGAATTAATACTAGGCAGGCTGGAAAGCTGATCTAAAATTTTAATTGCATCACGAAAGCTTCCTCCGCTTTTTTGAGCGATTAATTCCAAAGCTTCACTATTAGTATTAATACCTTCTTTCGAGACGATCTTATTTAAACTTTCAACGATCTCTTGTATGGTCGCTGATTTAAAATCGAGTCGTTGTACACGGGACAAAATAGTAATTGGGATCTTTTGAACTTCAGTTGTAGCTAAAATAAATAGAACATGTGCAGGAGGTTCCTCTAAAGTCTTAAGCAAAGCATTAAATGCCTCCCCAGTTAGCATATGTGCCTCATCGATAATGTATACTTTTTTTCGGGACGATGTGGGAGTTAATTTAATATTCTCACGGAGAGCTCTTACATCTTCAATGCCTCGGTTTGAAGCAGCATCCATCTCAATAACATCTAAATTAGTCCCATTAGTAATAGATAAACATGTCTGACAGAGATTACACGGAATAGGAGAGAGATGCTTAGAATCTTGCTTCTCACAATTTATGATTTTTGCTAAGATTCTGGCTGTGGAAGTCTTTCCTGCACCACGCGGTCCACAAAACAGATATGCATGAGCAATCTTCCCAGCGGTGATTGCGCTTTGCAACGTCTTCTTCAGGCTAACTTGTCCGACTAAGTCTTCTAATGTTTGAGGACGATATTTAAGATATAAGACCATAATCTATTTCCAATAGGTTATAGCGCTAACGATGAAAGATCAAGACTTGAAACTTTTGGAAAAGTATTAATGCAGTAAAAAGTTAATGATGGATTCCCAATAAATGCTTTGTACCGTGTTCTACCAAAAAAGAGATCTCATCCTCTACTGATTTTCCATCCAAAGTTGCATCTTCAACAGCCTGATTATATGAGATAACTATCGATCCTAAATGTAAAATATTATCCGGTGCCATCACGAATCCTACCCTAGGGATATGTTGTAAATTTTGTGGATTAGGATCGTGTAGAGGGAATGTCAGAATATCAGTAGTAGAATCTAAACCTCGATATGTTTTATTTAGCTCATGCATCTTTCGATCACCAACTATTGAAACCTCTACCTCCACCTGACCACTCACTCTGTTCTCTACTAGCGTGTTAAGAACGGCTTGTTGAATAGCTGATTTGTTTATCTGATATCTAGAATCTGCTGATATTAAAACATTTACCATAGTTATTTTTCTTCTCCTAATTGTTCTTTAACAATCTGACTGACTCTTCCTCCAGAAGCTTGACCTTGAACTTGAGATACTACTTTACTTATTACTTTCCCCATATCTGTCAGGCTTGATGCTCCAAGTTCATTTATAGCCCTTTTGACTATTTCTTGCAACTGCTCATTATTTAGTTGAGGCGGAAGATAATTTTCCAATAATTTCATCTCCTCCTCTTCTTTAATAGCAAGATCTGCACGACCTCCTTTTGTGAAAGCTTCAACTGACTCTTGTCTTTTTTTCACCTCTTTTTGAACAACAGCTACTATATCAGCATCATTAAGAGGGTTATTCTTGTTAATAGAAGCATAATTTATCTCAGATAAAAGTATCCGCACAACAGAGACACCTAACTCGTTTTTGGCTAATTGATATCTTTTAAGATCCTCTTTTAATTTATCTAGCATAAATTAAAACTACGGTGATCAGAAATTTAATCTATTCTCAAATCGTCTTCAGTTCTCGTATTATACATCATACCTTTTAGCTCGCATGATCTTGCGCATTCTCTCAGCTCGTCTCTCCTGCCTCTTTTCAGAATCAGTTTTATGAAACTGACGATCACGGCATTCTTGAATAAAATTTTCTAAGATTACTTTCTTTTGGAATTTTCTAATGACTGAATCATTTGTATCATTTGGTCCTTTTTTAACAATTATGGACATAAAAATAAAGACACCTCCTTTTTTACAAAACTAACAAACAGCAAGCCCTAATAAAGTCACCTTTTAGTAAAATCTAGTTGTTATCCACTAAAATATTTCCTCTTCAGGCTGATTATTATTTTAACACCTTTTACAGTTTAATTCCAGGAGAAATTTACGCCTTAACTATTGTTTTTAGAAGATCCAAAGTCTTAATCTGTCTTAAACTATGCTTCAGATGCAGTCGTGGTTCTTGAGCTTCGAACTGAGACTTAATCCGAGCATCTTGAATTTTATCTATTTCTGCTTGAACCTCACTATCTGCAATATCAATCTTTTCAAGCCGACCTATCTCTGCTAATCCAAGCTCCATTTTTACATTCTTCTCAGCTTGAGGTCTCCATTCATTTTTTAATCCATCAACTGTTTTTCCCTGACCTTTAAGATAATCTTCCATCAAAAGACCCATATCCGCTACTCTCCTTTGCAGTGATACTAACATTCTATTTAGTTCATCTTGAATTAAGATATCTGGTATATCTACTTCGGTAATTTTCTCGACTTCTTGAAGAATTAATTCTTCATAATCTAATTCATTGTTATAACGTATCTCATTTTCTAAATCAGATCTAATTTTTACTTTAAGATCAACTAAGCTATTTGCACCTACTGCCTTTGCGAAAACATCATCAGGAGACTCGTTAGTTGGATTATTTTGATTAGCTCCCACAGGAGAAGTCGGTAAAGGTTGCCTGGCTTTCCATCGCTTAAACAGGTCATCTACCACCTTATTGACATCATCATCGGTGACAGTTTTAGGTTGTGGTCGTGTAACTTTTACTGATTTATAATCTCCAATCTTAACCTCTGGACGTTGAGTAACTACAGCCTTAAATGCAAGTTGGGAGCCTTTATTAAAAGCTACTAATTGATATTGAGGATAATCAATTGGTACGATGTTAGTTCCTTGTAGAGCCTCTACTAATGCTTGAGGAAAAACTAACTTAAAAACCTCTTCAGACAGCTTTTGTCCCAACTGAGATTCTATCATTGGAAGAGGTGCTTGACCCTTTCGGAAACCAGCGATCTCAATATCTCCGGCTAGTTTTTGCAATACTTCATTCCATCTAGGCTCGACGTCAGCCCAAGGGACTATAATCTGTACTTCAATTTGTGACTTAGGTAATTTAACTATATTCTTCCCTACCATATTTCGGTAGATTAACAGATTTAATTGTTAAAATCAATAATACTCAGATTCATTCATTTAAAAAATTTTAAAGATTTGAACTTCTTATTTACTCAGATCTATCTTTTCTAACTGTTATCTAGCTCTAAGGTAAATAGATTTTATAAAAATTATTATCAATTAAAACTAGGTTCGTTTATTTATGAATCTCTAAAGATACTTAAATATCTCTTTCAAAGGTATAAATTGAGTCTGTTTTTGATCCCTTTTTTTAATCTCGAGCTTATCTTCTGTTCTTTTAGAGATTACAGCTCTTACTGGTATGCCAATTAAATCTGCATTAGAAAATTTTTCTCCAGCTGAAACTCCTACACGATCATCAAAAAGAACTTCTATTCCTTGCGCACACAAACTATCATAAATTTTTTCAGCCCTAGATAAAATCTCTTTATCATTTAAATCTAGCCCAATTAAATGTACCCTATATGGCGCAATTGATTCTGGCCATATAATTCCGTTTTGATCATGATGCTCTTCTACAACTGTTGCCATAGTTCGCGCAAGCCCTATACCGTAACAACCCATGTAATAAGGCTGTGGTTTTCCCTCTTTATCAAAAAAAGTAGCATCTGTCATCTTCTTTGAATAATAAAATCCTAGTTGAAATATATTTCCAACTTCTATGCCTTTTTTAGCCGTCAAAACTCCTGCTCCAGATGGGGCTGTTGCTCCTTCAAAAGCTGCAGCAATATCACCAATAACATCAGCCTTGAAATCTCTATTCATATTAATATTAAGATAATCTTTATCCTTTTCGTTAGCTCCGCTATAAGCATTTTTAACAGTATACAGTGATTCATCTGCAACAATTATCATCTTTAAATCCTTATCAAGTCCGTTTTTAATTCCAACTGGAGAAATAAATCCCGGGAAGGAACGCACTAGGTCAATAATCTCTTCGTCTGTAGCATGTCGAAGTAAATAGACTTTAGATACATGAGTAAGTTTTGTCTCGTTGACATCAAGATCTCCTCTTATTACAGCTAAAATAAACCTTCCGTTTTCATCAACAAATAATACATTTTTTAGCTCCCGCCAAAGAGGTAAATTATGAAACTTAGCTCCATCTTCCATAGTCGATCCTCTAGTTGCATCTACTTTCTCTAAGGGTTTTTCTGGTTCATCAATATTTTTATTCTCCAATCTTATCTTAGCTACATCCTCATGAGCGGCATATGAGCCATCAGCACTGATAAAATATCTACTTTCACCTGATTCTTGTGGGACAACAAACTCATGACAATACTCTCCTCCAATATATCCGTTATCTGATTCAATGACCGTTACCAAAAGACCTAAACGTTCAAAGATTTTTAAATATGTCTGCCACATCTGTTTGTATTCTTTAATAAAGTCTTCTTCATTTGCTGCAAATGAATATGCATCTTTCATCACAAATTCTCTTAACCTTAACAGCCCTCCCTTAGCACGCAGTTCATCTCTAAATTTAGTAGAAAATTGATAGAGATTAATCGGAAGATCTTTATAACTTATTTGATATTTTCTGACCAAATCTACCAGCATCTCTTCTGCCGTACCCCCTAAAACGAATTCAGAGTTGTTACGATCATGTACTGTCATGAGCTCAAATCCTACTGAAGCAGTCCTTTTTGTTTCTTTCCAGAGAGAAATTGGATGTAAAATCGGTGTTAAAAGCTCTTGATATCCTGCTTTATCCATTTCTTCTTTAATTATCTGTTGAATCTTTTGTTGAACGCGAAGACCTAAAGGCAATAGATAATATCTTCCCGCGACACTCTCTTTAATGTATCCAGCTTGAGATAATAAACGATGAGAGGCCAGTATTGCCTCTTGAGAAAACTGTTTACTACTTTTTGGAAAGAGTCGTGAATACCTCATAGATAAAAGCTATTTTGACATAAATTGATTCTATATTTCAATTAGTAACTAACTCCATTGATAAAATTTATACTTAAAAGATTATTTAGTAAGCAGAACGAGTAATATCTAGATAAGTTACGACAACAATTAAAACAATAAGAACCACCATCCCTATACTATGTATAAGCCTTTCCACATCAGGATTGACTTTCCTTCTAAATATAGCCTCAATCAAGAGGAAAAATAATCTTCCTCCATCGAGAGCTGGAAAAGGTATAATATTTACTAAAGCTAAATTGAGAGATAATAGCGCTATAAAATTAAGATAAGGTATTAGGGGCGAACTTGTTTGTAAAATTAGACCTGCTATTTTTGTTACTCCTACAGGACCTGCAATATTTCCCTGCAGTGGTTGAATATTATGTGTTTTCAGAGATGCCCCTATGAGTTGTGCAAAAACAACTAAAGAATAAGCTCCTAGATTGTAGCTGTGAGTAAACCCTGAAGCTAGACGTTGTGGAAAACTTGAATAGTTTAAATGAGCGACAGTTGGAGCTTCCAAAAGGACCCCCATTGCTCCCTCACCTTTGGGCGGATGTATCCTAGGTATAAGCTGAACTGTCCTAGTTTGACCGGACTGATTTTTCAGCGTTAGGGTAACTTCTTTACCAGCGTTATTTTTGGTTACCTCAATCAATTTTTCTGAGCTATCTAAGATCTCACCGTTTATATTTATTATCTGATCACCAACTTTAATATCAGCCATTGAAGCAGGCGAATCTTTACTTACCCCTCCAACATATACATTTGTTTCATTGGTTTGAGTAACACCAATAAAATGAAAAGGTGTTATTAATGGAATATCCTGTTTGAAACTCTGAGAAGCCAAGACAATATAAAAAATTAGTGCTGCAAGGAGTAGATTCATACATACTCCAGCGATAACCACAACAATTCTTTGCCAAACAGGGTGTGCAGCAAATGATTTCGGATTATCTAAAACTTCTTTATTTGTCTCATCCTCTCCGAAGAGTCTGACAAATCCACCTATTGGGAGCCAATTAATTGAATAGATAGTCTCTCCAATTTGCCTCCCCCAAATTCTTGGTGGCAGACCAAAACCGAATTCTAAGACTTTAATACCAAATTTCTTCGCAGTATAAAAATGTCCAAACTCATGAGATAAAACCAAGACGGCTAAGGTAATTATTAGAATTATGATTGTAAGAACTATCATAGAATATGAATTTAAGGTTTTCGATTAAAATACTGAGAATAATTACAAAAGTAATAAGTAATAACTTCAACAGAATAAAAATTTTTATACTCTGCTATCAGTTATCTATATTACCATTATATCTGCTGCAATTCTGCTGTCTTTTTTTTACCTAAAACTTCTACTTGATCCATCGCACTATCTACTAAATCCTGTAGTAATTTACCTCTTCTTTCAAACTCATCGCTTCCTATCTCACCTGACTCCTCATCTCTCTTCCAGGATGATCTCCCATCTTGTCTTATCTGTCTAATTTCAATTCTCGCATCTTCCATCTTTTGGTGAGCAAGCTTTATAAATTCTTCTCTTCTTTCCGCTGTTAGCGGCGGGATTGGTAAACGAATCACTTGTCCTTCACTTGAGGGGTTAAGACCTAAATTAGCTTCTTGTAATGATTTGATAACATCTTTAACAAGTGCTATATCCCAAATTTGTACAGTCAGAAGCGTTGGCTGTGGGGCAGAAATTGTACCTACTTCCATTAGCTTCATTCTCGTTCCATATGCTACAACTGGAATTTCCTCAATCAAACTTGGATTTGCTCTCCCAGCTCGAATAGTGGCTAGATCATGCTCCAAATGATTAATCGCATTGTCTATTTTCTGTTTTACTTCAACTAAGAATGGCTCCATTAAGAATTAATTATTCACTCAAACTAACTCTACAAAATTTTCCCACTTTAATATTTTCTCCCACCTTTCCAATAACGGATTTTACGAGTTGTTCAATAGTTATAGATGAATCTCTGATATATTCTTGAGTTAATAGATCTTCAGCTGATTTAGGATTCATAGATGCTATCTGCAATGCTATCTCATGAGCTAGTGTCTTAAAATCTTCTGTTTTAGCTACAAAATCAGTTTCACATAAAACTTCTACTGCAACCCCTACTTTATTTGCATGTCCGTATACTTCCACTATACCATTTTTCACTTCACGATCGACTTTTTGTGAAGCCTTATTCAGTCCTTTTTGAACAATTAATTTTCGAGCTTTTTCTAAATCACCATTGGCCTCTTCTAAAGATAATCTAACATCAGCTATTCCAGCTCCTGTCTCTTCTCGTAGTTTTTTAAGATCTTCTATATTTACCATAAACAGTTATGCTTCAACCTTAGAGTCTTTTAACTCTTCTTTTTCTACTAGCTCTTCTGCTTTCTCAACTTCTTCTAAAATTTGAGAATCTGGTTTTTCTGATTCCTCTTTTATTTTCACAGATTTTTGACCTTCTGGCTCCAACTCTTTAGATTTTAAACCAGACTTTTTAAGACCTTCTTCATAAGACCGAGCTATCGCTTCCGATAAAATTCTAATTGATTTTGTGGCATCATCGTTTCCAGGTATTGGAAAGGTTAACATTAAGGGATTACTATTTGTATCTGCTATTCCAATAACTGGTATTCCTAATTTATTAGCTTCTTTCAAAGCTGTTTTTTCAGCCGCAGCATCAGCTACAAAGATAGCATCTGGGAGTTTGTCTAGTTTCGCAATTCCACCGAACTCTTTACTAAATTTTTGGATTTTTCTAGATATTAAAAGTTGCTCTTTTTTAGTATAACGAGAGAGCTCTCCAGTTGATTGTTTTTCTTGAAGATCTAATAATTTTTTTATATTTTTACGAATTTCATCAAAATTTGTAAGCAGTCCTCCGGGCCATTTAAAGGTGATATATGGAGAATCTACTCTTTTCGCCAGTTCAGCAATAATTGGTTGGGCTTGCTTTTTAGTACCGACAAAAAGCAGAACTTTTCCTTCAGATCCAAAGTTTTCTGCAGCTTCACTAGCCTGCTTTAATAACTTTTCTGAAAATTCAAGATTTATAATATGTACACCATCTCGTGCTCCAAAAATGTACTCAAACATTCGAGGATTACCTCGTCTGACTTGATGTCCAAAGTGGACACCAGCTTCCAATAGATCTTGCATTGTCGGTAAGTTATTCATAATCTTATATGGAAAAGGTTACAGTATTTAAGATAAACAAATATTTATCTTTACCTAAAACTGTTTTCCTTTACACCTCTATCGCTTCAGAAGTCAGGAAAACATCAAGCGACAGATGTTTAATACAAAGAAATTATACTTTAAGATCGAGATAATTGCAATCTAGTTTTATAACTTAAAAAAAGGTCATTTTCGAAATCTTGTTTCTATACTAAACCAAGTAAATAAAACTCCTTCTTAAATAAAAGTTATCTGGCAAGATCAATCCAAACATAATCATATCTGTCAGATCTGATCTTCTGCTTTGAAACAACAAGGCTAAACTGACTGTAATCAGGAAAATACGTATCTCCCTCAAAATCAGCATCAATAAGGGTTAAATAGAGTTTATCTGCAATTGACAACGCTTGTTTATAAATTTGCCCACCTCCTATTATAAATATCTCCTGATCTAAACTATCCTTTCGACTAGTTTCAAACTTATCTCCTATTTTTAAGGCTTGCTTTAATGAATTAACAAAGACCAAATTTTTATCACCTTTCTTATCTTTTAGATCATGAGTAATAACAATACTTAAACGATTGGGTAAAGCTCGACCTATAGAATCGAAAGTTTTTCTTCCCATAATAATTGCATGGTAAGAAGTAAGTTTTTTAAATCTTTTTAGATCTTCTGGTATGTGCCAAAGAAGTCCATTTTTAGAGCCTATCACTTTGTTTTTGTCTAAAGAAGCGATAATGCTAATTTTTGTTTTATCCATATTCTTAGTCTAAATTATACTATGAAAGTTTTTTAGACTTTATTAGATCGATCGGATGTTGAAATCTTTAGATCAATGGTTTAGTATCCTTTTGATATGACTCCGTTTGACCTACAGTATCAAAAAATCTTAAAAGAGATTATGAAAGATGGAATCGAAGAAGTAAACTCCCGAACAAAACATTCAGTTAAAGCGTTACCTGGAAAAACAATTGAAGTAGAACCAGATGATGGATTCCCTCTTTTGACCCTGCGTAAAATTCCAATTAAAATTTTTGTCTCTGAACAAGTTTGGTTTCTGACAGGAAGTAGACGGCCTTCGGAATTTCTTAATAAATTTACCCGGATATGGGATGATTTTACGAATATTGATGGAGTTATATCTACAGCCTATGGGTACCGTTGGCGGCATCATTTTGGACGTGACCAAATAGAATTATTAATTAAATTGCTAGAAAAAGAACCCTCCTCAAGACATGGAGTGGTCGTCACCTGGGACCCGAGTAATGATGGCTTATCTACGACTTTTAGGAAGGCAAATATTCCCTGCCCCTACTCGTTTACGATAAACATCATTGGTGGAAATCTTCATATGCACAATATAGTCCGTTCAAACGATATGATTCTAGGATGTCCTCATGATGTTGCCGGATTTGCTCTTTTACAACGGATACTAGCTGCAAGACTGGGGGTTGGTGTTGGCAAATATACGCACTCCATCTCTAATGCTCATATCTATGATATTCACTACCAAGGGGCAAAGGAACTTATAGAGCGCCGAAATAATCATGCAATAATCGAGCTCAAACTAGATAAAAATTCATACGAGAGAGCAAAAGCCGCAGATGAAAGATTAGTAAATGAAATAGTTGATCAAATTCAATCTCAATATGAACCGATGGAATCTATAAAAGGATTGGCAATAGTCCTTTAGATGATCTTGCAAATTAACGGAAAACATTTATCATAACAGTCAGTCGAAACTTATGAGAACAAGTCAAGAAGATCAAAAATTGGTTTTGGTTAAAAAACAAATTCTAGAATATATAAAAGAACATCGGCTGAAGTTCTCTCCGAATATCGATGATTTACAGATTCAATCGCACTCAGTTGATTTGAGGTTGGGATATACTTTTATGGTCCCAAAGTTATGGGGACTTACTGAAAAAGGTCGAGAAGCATTCGTTATTGACTATTTAGATACAAGACAACGATTCGAAACAATAGAGCTGGAATATAAACAATTTTTTGATATCTTACCTAAAGAATCAGTTATTGCGACAGCTTTAGAGGAGGTCTCATTACCTAATGACTTAATGGCAGTTTTATACCCTAGATCATCAGTTAACAGAAGAGGTTTATCAGTTGATCTAAGCGGTATTGTTGATGCTGGGTATGAAGGAAAACTCCTCATTCCCATAACTAACAACACCTCAACTCAGGTAATAAGACTTTACCCTGGTGAAAGATTTTGCCAACTAGTATTCTACCAACTAGGAAAAGACAACCAAGTGACACAAAGCAGGTGGCATAAAAAAGATGTTGTTATTGGAAGAATAAGTGAGAAAAAAAAGGCTGAAGAGAAGCTAATTGTCAGTGGCGAGATAAAAAAGTTGAAAGAAAAATTTGCACTGTTAATTAAATAAATGGCGAAGACTAAATCATCGACAACTATTAAAAATACCAAGTTAGGATACACATTTTCGGCAAAAACTACAAAAGAAGCTCTTCAGATGGTTTGGGATACAGTAAAGAGTGAGGGTCATATTTATCAAGGACAAAGGGGTAAAGTAAAATCAATAAAAGGTGGAATGATAGTTATTAGAAACCCCCTCGCAGAAGAATATAACTACCCTTATTGGGGACAAGATGATGATAATTGGTATCAAGATAATTTCGTCAGAAAAGAAACAACGGGTCTGCCTGAAAATTTAGGCGATGGAAAATCTGATATCTTTCCCTATAAATATTCCTGGAGATCAAGACACTACGACAGCGGCTGGGGATATGTTTCTGGAGTGGTCAGTCTTTTAAAAAGATTTGACTATAATAAAATAAGCTTCAAAGATAAGAATGAATTAATCGATTTTTTAAAAAAATCATATAAGATTTATCATCCTGAGAATATACTTAGTGTTCTTGCTTGGAAGGGTAAAGACCTTTTAAACTTCTATCTTTCCCATCCAGATATTTTGTCTCTTGAACTTTTAAATAATCGTCGAGACACACTAGAAACAGTGATAGAAGAGGTAAAACTTAATCCTTCCACAAGAAGGGCTATCATGCCGTCTTTTACCTATGAACAGATCGATCACAGTAAAGTAGCCGGTGGAGTTCCTGTTTACCAGAACTATCAACTATATACTGAGTTTGATGAACATAATAATCCTTCCGGTTTAATCTCAATGCATATACACAGAGCATTCGATGTCAAAGGCGGTACTCAACTTGATATCTCTCATGATCGGGAGTGGGGACAGATCGCTAGCCAAAAATTAGGCTTGCCTCTTAAAGCAATAATTATCTATGGAAACGATCTTTGGTACGAAGTTTCAGACGACCCTTTAGAAAATGAGTCTACTCCAAAGAATAATATTCACGATTGGCTATTTTGGGTGACAGATGCTTATAACCCGCAAAAGGAAGATATAAAAAAAAGACTTGCCTCCCGAAGTTACACTCAAAAGATTGATTATACTTGGGAGATCTTAAGTAAATAGATCATCTTTGGGATTATTTCAATTTGCCTCTACTACCTATTTGTAGTAGACTTACTACTTTACCAGTAATAATAATTACCATATTGTTAATATTATGCGCAATTCAAATTTAGTATTAGTAGAGAGTCCAACCAAGTCTAAAACTTTACAAAAATTTTTAGGACCACGGTTTATTGTAGAAGCCTCAATGGGTCACATTAGAGATCTGCCTAAAGCAGATATTGGCGTTGATATTGAGCACAATTTTACCCCAAAGTATATTATTCCAAAAGATAAAATCAAAAGGGTTCATCAACTAGAAAAAATCATGAGCAATGCTGATACTTTATATCTAGCCACAGACCCAGATCGCGAAGGAGAAGCAATAGCTTGGCATTTAAAAGAGCTTGTTCCTCAATTCAAACAATCAAATATCAAAAGAGTAACTTTTCATGAGATCACTCCTCAAGCAGTCACTGAGGCTTTCCTACACCCACGAGAGATAGATGAAGACTTAGTGAATGCTCAACAAGCAAGGAGAGTTTTGGATCGGCTAGTCGGGTATAAACTTTCACCTCTTCTTTGGAAAAAGGTTAAAAGTGGTCTCTCGGCAGGAAGAGTTCAGTCAGTTGCTGTTAGATTAATTGTAGAGAGAGAAAGAGAGATTCAAGCTTTTAAGCCTGTAGAATACTGGACTATTGAGGTCGAACTAAAACCTATCCCCGCTAAAGCTTTATCTTTTAAAGCCTTTGTTATCCAGTTAAATGGTAAAAAAATTAATATAACCAACCAAGAAGAGGCTG
>DAIDIY010000014.1 GCA_027451625.1 Candidatus Daviesbacteria bacterium
AAACTCCTTTCTTCCCAGTTTGGGGTTCAGTTACAAAAAAAGGTTGTGTGAGATAGTTAATCGCTTTTTTTGCTCGGCTAAAATCTATTTGATCTTCTACAGAGAGTTCTGATTCGCCGATTATTGCAACTATATGCTCCAATTTTTGATATTTACTCATGAGTTGACGAAATGCAGTTAGTACTTCAAAATGTTCAGACCCAATTAAATTAGTTGAAGCTGATGATGAGGAGATACTAATATCTAAGGGAGGATAAAGTCCTTGCTCTGCTGCAGATCTAGATAAAACAACTACTGTATCTAGAAAAGACATGATCGCAGATACTCCTGCATCTCCTAATTCGTCTGCGGGGACATAAACAGTTTGAACCGATGTAATTGATCCATTCTCAGTTGATACTAATCGATCTTCTAAAGAACTTATCTCCATTTGCAATGTGGCCTGATACGCTTGTTCTGAAGGAATAGTCCCTAGCAGGGTTGATACTTCGTTTCCCGCTTGGACGTACCGATAAACATTATCAATAAAATATAAAACATCCTTTTTTAATATATCTCGAAAATATTCTGCTATAGTAACTGAAGCTAGTGCTACTCTAAAACGAACAGCCGCATTTTCATTCATTTGTCCTAGAATTAAAGCAGTACCTTTTAAGACTTTAGCCTCTGATAGTCTCTGCCATAGTTCTTGTCCTTCCCGAATTCTTTCTCCAACTCCAGCAAAAACAGAAGCGGAATTAGTAGTTTGACTAATATTATGGATAAGTTCAGTCATGAGAATAGTCTTACCGACACCAGCTCCACCAACGAATCCAATCTTTCCTCCTTTAGCAAAAGGTGTTAAGAAATCTATTGCTTTTATGCCTGTCTCTAAAATTTGAGAAGGTCCTCGGACTATATTTAAAGGAGGAGTCTTAGAATATATCGGTTGTTGATTGATATCTGTTAGGGGATTAAATCCATCCTGGACTTCTCCAAATAAATTAACAATTCGACCTAATACCTCACTCCCGATAGGGATTTGCATAACAGAATTGGTACTAATAAATGACATGCTGCGATATATTTTGTCACGATTAGATAGTATTAGACATGCACATACTTTATTGTATTGATAAAAAACTTCTAGCTTAATCTCATTACCTTCCTGATCAACAAGAATGTCGTTTAAGTAAGGTTGTTGCTCTGATTCAATCTCAACTTCAGCAATTTGACCTACCACACTGACTACCTTACCAAATACAGTAGCAGTATTTGATGTCGTTTTAGATATGTCTGATATGGTAGATTTATTCATAGGATTTATCGCCCCATTTACCAAAACTATAAATAGTCTCTAACAATCTTAGATTGTTAATTGATCTTTTTTCTAGACTGAGTTTTCTTTTTTGTTTTTTTATATATTCTTTAGCATTATCTTGGGCTTGGTCCATTGAAATTAATCGATAGGCAGTTCTAGATAGTTCAGATTCTAGGAATGTCTGTTCGAAAAGAATTTTTATAATTTGTGAAGAAAAAAATTCTAATATCTTATCTATCTCAGGCTCAAATAAATGAATAGAGGACCGTTTGCTTATTAGTTGATCTTTAGGTTGAGATGGAGTTTGAGTAACATCGAATATTGCAGGTATTTGTGAAACCATACTAGTAAAGCGAGAGTAAAACACGAGAACGGATTGAAAGGACTGTAACTGATTAATTAGAGGGGAGATCTCTTGCTCTGTAGGAACATCGTTTTTAAAACTTAACTTCTGATAAGGAATAGAAAAATTAATAGCCTGAAGGTAGCTGTTTCCAGTGTGACCTACAACTATTAGTCGAGCGGGAATATTTGGATTAGCAGCGAATAATTTTACCTGGTTTATAAAATAACTAATTAGAGGGTTCTCAAGTCCTCCATAAAAGCGATAGTTAGAGGTAACGAGTATTAAAACTATGCCAGATTGTTTGAATTTTTCAAACCTGTCTTGATAGTATTTAGCGTTTATAAGTTTCCTTTTTAATGATTCTTCACGAACAAGGTGAAATAATTCTGCTAGCTCTTGAGTAAATTTTTCATTTTGTTCAATTCGTTTTCTGATTCTATTAAGCTTAGCAGAGGAGATCTCTGTATAAGCAGCTGCGAGATCTTCTAATGTCTGTACTTCGGTAATGGTGTCGGAAATATCTTTTATGTTTGACATAGTTTTTCTAAATATACTAAGTAAGGTGTCAATTCCTTGACTAAATCATCAGGGTTGGTCAGCTTAAATATTCCATTGGTGAGTTTTTGCAAAGCCTTGTCCTGGGATAACGCTACAATCAATTTTTGTTTATGTGTTTTTAAAAAATCTAATGGCTTGTTTTGTAAAAACGGGGTGAAAATTAAGCTTAGAAGAACTGTTTGCACAGATTTTGATATTGATGTAAGCGGGTCTTGACTGAGGATCTCCATAATCATTTGACTTTGTTTTAAAGTTAATTGAGCTTCTTGAGAGACCTCGGAACTAAATCTTGAAACTGTCTCCAATTGTGCGGCTTGATTTAGGATCTGCTTAATTTTATATGCTAAATTATTTTGTAGTCTTTCTTGTGTTTGTTTCCCAACTCTAGAAACTGAGAGATTTAAGTCTATTGGGGGACGTTGGCCTTCGCGATAAAGATCTGCTTTAAACAACAAATGTCCGTCAGTCATTCCCATTAAGTTAGTCGGGATTAATGTAGTAAAATCGTTTAGATTGAGTTCTATTATCGGCAGAGCGGTAATAGATCCTCCTCCGGCTGTATCATTGAAATTACCGGCTCTTTCTAAAAGATGAGCATGTTGGTAAAAGATATCTCCAGGGTATGATTCTTTTCCTGGAGATTTATTACCTAAAAGGGCAATTTCACGGTAAACTTTAGCGTGTGTTCCCATATCATCTAAGATTACCAAAACATTTTTGCCTTGATGTTGAAAATATTCAGCTACCGTTAAAGTGGCATGAGGAGTTAAGTATATTAATGGGCTTATATCTGTTGAAGAAGTAGCAATGATTAAAGTGTGAGAAAGAGCCTTGTTCTCAGCAAGAATATTTATCAAGTTCTTAACCGATGTTATTGGTTTACCGATTGATCCATAAATGCAGATTGTTCCTGTATTTTTTTGATTAACAATTAAGTCGATTAAAAATCCTGTTTTACCAGACCTTGCATCGCCCATTATTAGCTCTCTTTGACCAAGTCCTAAAGGAATCAAGGTGTCGACTAAGGTGATGTTAGTATCAAACTGTTGTTTAATAAATTTACGATAGGAAATTCCCGGAGCCACTTTATCAATCTCTTCAACTTTTCCTAGAGAGTTTTTTTTCAGTGCTCCCTTACCGTCTATTGGTACTCCTAGGGGATTAACAGCCCTTCCTAATAGAAATTCTCCGGCTTCAATGGTCAGTTTCGAATTAGATTTTTTAAACATCATCCCTGGCTGAATTTCTCCTTCATCAAGAAGAAGGGCCTCAACTTCCTCTGGATACATAGCATTTACTAAAGCACGAAGATTATTCTCGCTTGTTAGGAGATCGTTAATTTTTACAGTCGGTAATCCCTCTAATCTAATTAAAAAATTTTTAATGCTTTTAACGATGCCTACTTCTTGATCCATTATTTATTTAATATAATTTCTAAGAACAGTTAAGATTGATTCCTTTTGATCTTCAATTTTTTTCCGAAGAGAGATGTCTTTGTATCTACCTTGCCAAATTAAAGCGCAGCCAGCTATCAAAGTAGGGTCAAGTTTAAAATCTACTAAAAAGTTAGGTCCATAATTGGATCTAACTTTTTGAGCGATAGATATTTTATCAGTTTTGGGAAGATCAACAGGTATATATATAATAAGGGGGGAAATCTCTTGGAGACCTTTTTTTAGCTGTTCAATATTTGTAGATAAATTATCTTTTGAGAAAGACTTTAAAAAATCTTTACTAAGGCTCTCTAACCACATAGAATCGTCCGAACTAAATCTAGATAATAAATCTTTATTACCTTTAAAAATTTGAACGTCTAGGTATTCATCTAAGACTCTAACACGGCGTAATGCGTCTGAATATATGAAGGTGTTAGTAAGGAATAAAAGTAGAATGTCAGACATGTCTAGGTTATAAACTTTTCAACTTTAGCTTGTTCTAGTGCTTCATTTATAAGATCCATCTGGTCTCGCAAAGAGAGTTTTTTTGTTAATACTAAAGATAAAGTTCTCTCTAAAATGGCAACAACATTATCGTCAATAAGCATCATTTGCTGTTGCTTATATGAATCAATAAGTTGCCTTGCTGATTTTATCTCTAGTTCAATTGATTGAATACTTTGACGTTCAGTCTTAGCAAAAAAATCAGTTAAATCCTGCTCGAACTTTTCGATTAAATTATTGATTTTATCTTGAATAGAAGTTGTTGCCAATGTTTGGAGTTCATTAGTGGTAGTTTTTAAGTTATTTAAATAATTTGCGAAATCATCAGTTAATACAGAGATATCTGAAGATAGCTTAGTTTTTGTCTGATCAAATAATGTATTATATTTTTCTTGGTATGATTTTGTTGACTCTGAAATCGAATGAATATATTTAGATAGAATTTCTCCACGTTCCTTTTCAGATTCAGCTAGGATTTGATCCGATTTCCGAAATGCATCGAGTAAAACATCTCTAGAACGGCCGTATAAATTATTAAGATAAGTATTAGACCAATCCCTGTCATTTTGTTGACTAGCATTATGCTCCTGTTTAATCCATAGAATAGTTGAAATTAAGGCAATTAAGCCAAAGATTATGGTTAAAAGATATGAAAGAGTTAGTAAGGGCATTAAAAAAAGAATACAACAACCATTAGCAAAATTCAAAAAGAAAATTAAACTTTAATGATGATCAGAGCAGCAAGTACACCAAACGCAATCGTAATTATGGTAAATAAGATATTTAAGATTATAGAAGATAGGATTGCTTTTTCGGCTAATGGATTTCTTCCCATCGCCTCAATGCCTCTGGGAATAGCTTTAGAAAAAACGAAAAATGCTGCTGATATGCTAATCAGGATAGTAAATCCGGATATAATATATTTGATAATTTGTAGAGCTCGTTGAGGATCTTGAGTTTGTGTTAAAGCAATAATAAAAGCATCTATCAAATGCGCCAGGGATCGAGATCCAGTAAGTTCGGCATATTCGATATGAATAGCTATGGGAATTTTACCTATATGTACTTGCTGTGGTTTTCCTCCACCAGCAGGGACTAGGCTGACAACTTGGCTGTCAGCGAGGCTAAAGTTAGCCAAAGCAACTCCTACGACATAACCTGAAGAAATTGCTTTTTGACCTTTTCCAGGAAAAGAAGATGAAGTGATATAATCTCCGGCTTTGATTGATCCATTTGTATCGATGACATTTACTTCAGCGGTACCGTTCCTAACGATAGGAATCCCATTTGCTCCATTTTGTTGGAGAACAAGGAGAGGGGTTTTTTGATAAATACCGAATAAATTAGGATCATAGGAAGTGCTAGATCGTACTATCCCTTGTGCAGTATTGTTTACCAAAATATCTCCATCAACAGCATTGGGATCTTGAATCTGATAAATATTAGCAATATCTGCTGAAGTAGCCTGAGCAAAAACTTTTAAATTTAGGCTGAAGAATACCAACAAAATCGAAATCGTTAATAGTAGTTTAGGATAAATCTTGGGCATAAATTGTTATTAATAATATAGTAATCAAAAAATAGTTTTATGCAAATGGTTTTTAAATTAGCAGATATTTGGGTAAACCCACGCAAAGTTTTTAAATACAAGTTTGTAGATATATTTTGATACGATCTAAATATATCAGAATATAGTTAATTAGATTAACGCACTGTGTGGAAATATAAAAAAGATAGTTTGGAAAAAGAATAATGCATACTGATATATGTACTATATGTATCAAAATCAGTCATCGAATAAAACGATGGTGTGTGTAAAACTATGTGAAAAATGGAAAACTGTTTTTTAAAGATCTTTTAAAATAAAAGAAGTAAATTTGATAAAATTGTAAAAATAGGATGAAAGAATTTGCACTTTGAGGCATTTCTGATACAATTTACTCACTTAAATTGAAGTATACGGAGGCTATTATGATTAAGTATCAACCTAAAGAACTGGAAGTAAAATGGCGTAAAAGATGGATAGATGAGAAGATTTACGCGTCTGATCTTACTAAGAATAATAAATTTTATGTCTTAGCTGAGTTTGCTTATCCATCAGGAGATTTGCATATTGGTCATTGGTTCACCTGGGGAGGTGCGGATATCTATGCACGGATGAGACGCATGCAGGGATATCAAGTTTTTTTCCCAAATGGTTTTGATGCGTTTGGTTTACCTGCTGAGAATGCTGCAATTAAAAGGAATATCCATCCTTTTGATTGGACTATGGATAATATTCGTAGAATGAAGGAGCAGTTTTTTTCTATGGGAGGGTCTTTTACCTTTGATCATCAGGTTATTACTTGTAAACCTGAATATTATAAATGGAACCAGTGGATCTTTTTAAAGATGAGGGAAAGAGGATTGGCATATAGAGAGAAGTATCTATCTAACTGGTGCGAAACATGCCAGACTGTTTTAGCAAATGAAGGTGTTGAGTCTGGAACTTGTTGGCGATGCCATAATCCGATTGTCCAGAAAGATGTTGAGCAGTGGTTTTTTAAAATAACTGATTTTGCTGAACGCCTAATTTGGCCTGAAAATCCAAAAGTTGATTGGCCTAAAGCTGTGAGAGATGCACAAAATGCTTGGATCGGAAAAAGCAAAGGAATGGTTATCTATTTTCCTCTGTTTGGCTCCAAAGACAATGAGTTTGATAAACAAGATTACATCGAAATTTTTACTACTCGTCAAGATACTATCTATGGAGTAACATTTTTAGTTCTCAGTCCTGAACACTATGTCGTAACTGAGATCTTAAATAAAAAGATTAAAGTTTCAAAAGCTAAATTAAAAGAGATTAGTGAGTATGTAAGTAAATCTAGAAAGAAATCAGAACTACAAAGGAAAGAAAGTAAAGATAAAACTGGGATTGATACCGGTTTAGAAGTGTTAAATCCGTTAACTGGCGAAGAAATACCTGTCTGGATTGCTGATTATGTTTTATCTGGTTATGGAACAGGAGCAATTATGGCTGTTCCTGCTCATGACAGCCGTGATTTAGATTTTGCTCAAAAATTTCATTTACCGGTAAAGACTGTCGTTTTACCGTTTGAAATTGGAATCTCAGGACAATCGAGTGGCTCAATTAGTGTGAAGTCTATCCGAAAAGAAAGAAAGTTAGATCTATATGAAGGCGAGGGGATTATGATTAATTCAGAAGGATTTACTGATCTGCCAACAGAGGATGCCAGAGAAAAGATATCACAGTACCTAGTCAAACACAATTTAGGTCAGGAAAAAACAACTTTTCATTTGCATGATTGGTCTATCTCGCGTCAACGATATTGGGGGACGCCTATTCCCATCTTATATTGTAAGGGATGTTGGAATAAGTTTGAAGATAAGAAGAATAAATTACAAGGTAGAGATTATATAGTTCGAGATGGAGTAGAGATGGCTATTGTCCCTGTTCCTGAGAAGGATCTTCCAGTTGAGCTTCCCTACGATGTAGACTATACTCCGACAGGAAAGCCTCCTCTTGCAACTAACAGCAAATGGATGCATGTTAAGTGTCCAGTTTGCGGAGGTGAGGCACAAAGAGACACAGAAACAATGGATACTTTTATTGATTCTTCTTGGTATTTCTTTCGTTATTTAGACCCTAGCTTGGATAACTCTGCTTTTGATATATCTTTAGCCGCTAAGATAATGCCTGTAGATATTTACTTTGGGGGAGCAGAACATACATTAGGTCATACCTTATACTCGCGCTTCTTTACTAAATTTTTCAAGACTTTAGATATTACAGACCTTGATGAGTTTGCGCGAAGGAGAATCAATCACGGTATAGTTTTGGGTCCCGACAATCAGAAGATGAGTAAGTCTCGAGGTAATGTTATAAATCCTGATGATGAGGTCAAGAAATTCGGAGCAGACGCGGTAAGAGTATATATGGCTTTCTTTATGCCTTATGATGGAACTGGACCATGGGTTTCTGAACGCGTGTGGGGATCTTATCGTTTTTTAGAGAGAGTGTGGCAACTATACGAAAAAATTAATTTACATATTAGTTCAGCGAAAATAGATTTGTTGATGATGCATAAAACAATCTCTAAAGTAACCAAAGACATTAATAATATAAAGTTTAATACAGCGATATCTGCTTTGATGGAGTGGTTAAATTATTTGAACCAGAAAGATGCAGTAAGTAAAGAAGAATATAAAACATTTTTGTTGCTTCTTGCGCCTATTGCACCATTTATTACAGAAGAATTATGGAATATGCTGGGAGAAAAATTTTCTATTCATCTTAAGAGATGGCCTGAATTTTCGTCTGAAGCTATTAAAACCAATGAAAGTAAGATTGCGGTTTTAATTAATGGTAAACCTCGTGGAGAAGTAATTATTTCTGATAATATATCAGAGGATGACAAAAAGGTATTAAGTATCGCTTTGGAGATCGAAAAGATTAAAGAAGCTATAGGTAAAAGGAAAATTATAAGGACTGTTTATGTTCCTGGAAAGATTATAAATCTGGTACTAGAGTAATATTAGCAGTCTATTCTATTAATTGATAGAATTTTTAACTCGATCTTTAGATTGTCACTTCGAGATAATTATCTTCAGGACTTGCTTTGAAAGTGATAATATTTATAATATTTTTATTATGTCTAACTCAAAAGGTGGAGTAAGAGACAATGCCTGGCTTCTTTCAAGGCTAGATTACTTGTGGGGAACCTATTTCCCAGATGTTGCACAGATTAATCCAGTGTTTATATCATTTGGAAGGTTTGCTAGGCTCAGGTTTGGTTCGATTAAATTTAATTCAAAAGAAGGGAAAACGCATATAACTATTACAAGTATGTTTAAGGATCAGCGAATACCACAGGAGGTTGTTGATCATACTATTGGTCATGAGTTATGCCATTATACCCACGGATTTTCTTCACCCCGTCGTCGTTTACATAAATATCCACATTCAGGTGGAGTGATAAAAAAAGAGATGGATGAAAGGGGTATGTTACATTTGTATATGGCTTATAAAAAATGGTTAAAGATTTACAGGGAAGATCTTAAGATTTATTACTTAAGTCGATAAAAAAGAATCAATTTTTATCTTTTATATTTAATCTAGTTATAAAGAGATATCTTCGTTTATTAAGTTAAAGTTACCTTTGTTTGTGTTTCTTTTAATACCATTGTGTCTTCTTTATTAAATCGGGTAATCGAAGGCTTTATTTTCTTTTTTTAAAAAAGATTAATCCGAGCCTGATAAAAAAAGACTACTTATTAGCAGGTATTAGAACTGTCTGCTAATCATATTATTTGTGCCTTAAGCAGTCCTATAAGATACAAGGAAATTAATTTTGGTAAAATATATCCTTGTGAAAGGAAGAATTGCTCTGTTAGCAGAAAATAATAAGTACTTATGATTTTTACAAATGTTTGTCAAAATAAGCTTTAGTTGAAAATTAAATTATTTTAGATAAAAATACCAAAATTAATATTTCGAAGTTAATAATAAACTGATACTGATGATAATAGTTTTTTCAATTACTGAGGATCATTTAGGATAAAAATTATATCCTAAAGTTTTTTGATGTTTAGTAGAAATAATTTAGACTGATATACTGGTAGGTTAGTTTTATGAATAGGGTCTGCGTATTTGATCTAAACTGTGTTATCATTATTTTATGATTAGAGATATATTAACTCAGGATCTAAAAGAAGTGATAGAAGAACTAGGTTTTAAAAAGGTGAGTGATATAGTTCTATCTATTCCGAGAAATTTAGTATTCGGTGAGTACTCGTCAAATATAGCTTTGCAACTATCTAAAGAAAAATCAAAGTACAGTAATCATTCTCCGTTGAATATTGCTAACGATATTAATCTAAAGATAAGTAAAAAAAACTATCTATCTCGAGTTGAAGTTGCTGGGCCGGGATTTTTAAATTTTTATATTAAAGATGAAGTACTACTGCAGAATCTAAAAAGTAATTTAACAACTTATAAAAAAACTAAAGGAAGGAAAATCCTAGTTGAGTATGGTAATGCGAATATTTTAAAAGAAGTTCATATAGGTCATCTTCGGACGTTTATTTTAGGAGAAAGTCTATCAAGGATTTTAACATTCACGGGAAATGACGTTTTTAGAGCTAATTATCAAGGAGATATTGGTCTCCATGTAGCTAAAGCCTTATGGGGAGTTCAAAAATTAGGTATACCTAAAAACAGGTTAAACTTGGAAGAAAAAGCAGAATTTTTAGGAAGAGCCTACGCCTTAGGAAACACTAATTATGAAGCTGACCAAGAGGCAAAGAAGGAAATTGATCAATTAAACAATGAACTGTATAAAAATAATAGCTCAGTTGAAGATCTATACCAAAAAATGAAGCAATGGAGTATTGATTATTTTGATCAGTTCTATAAGTTAATGGGCATAAAATATGATCGATGTTTTTTTGAAAGTGAGACCTACAAAATAGGTAAAGAAATAGTTCTTAATAATTTGGAAACTATTTTTCAAAAAAGCGAAGGAGCCATTATATTTCCTGGAGAAAAATATGGACTCCATAATCGTGTATTTATTAATAGTGCAGGAAATCCTACATATGAAGCTAAAGAGGTTGGACTAGCTGATATTGAATATAAAGAATTTCCTTACGACTTATCTATTCATATAGTAGGAAGTGAACAAGCAGGATATTTTGCGGTAGTGTTTAAAGTTTTAGAAATGTTATTTGATAATTTAAGGAATAAGAAATATCATCTCTTATATGGAATGATTGATCTAAAAGCTGGCAAAATGTCTTCTCGAACTGGTAATGTAGTCACAATTGATGATTTATTCAGAATAGTCTCTAAGCAAGTAAGAAAAGTAATGAGTGAAAGTAGACTTGAAATTAATGATCAAGTAGCTCAGCAAGTAGTATTAGGGTCGATTAAGTTTAGCTATTTAAAATTTTCTCCTTCTTCAAATATCATCTTTGATGTTGAAAAATCTGTTTCTTTACAAGGTGATAGCGGCCCATATTTACAATACACGTATGCTCGTATTCAATCTGTCTTAAAAAATACTTCTAATAATACAGATAATTTAGTTAAAGAAGGATTAGTTATTGAGAAGGAAGAAAGAGCATTACTTGCTCGTTTAGAATATTATGCTTTTATTGTGGAGAGTGCTGCGTCTGAGTATCGACCGAATCTATTATGCGAGTATCTCTTGGATTTAGCTAAGGACTTCAATACTTTTTATCAAAAATATCGAATTATCAACTCAGAGAAAGAGAAATTTAGACTAGTGTTAACTAAAACAGTTGGAGATGTTCTTAAAAGTGGGCTTAGTTTATTGAGTATTGAATCACCGGAAAAGATGTAATTTTGGTTAATTGTTTTTTGATACAATAGATGTATGTTCTTCGGTAGACATGAGAGTAAAAGGCGAGGAATGCCTTTACCATTCTTAATCCTACGGTTATCTCTATCGCTTTTAATGCTTACGATCTTCATTTTAGCAGTGTATCAAGCGTATAAATATTTTAGTGGTACTGATCCTTTAAAATTTAATTCTAATCAGGCGGTGATTTCTTATTTGACTTCACAAAATTCTGCTAAGGTTATCCAGGATATTTTGTCATTTAAAATGCCAGCTAATTTTGCCGATTTGAAATCTTTACTTAAAGACCCTCATAAATATTTTAATGGGCAGCCTCAAACATTAAATTTACCTACTCCTATGATAACACCTACTGTGATTAGACCGACAATAACCCCTTCTGGAAAACGAATATTAAGATTTGCTCTAGTTGCCGATTCTCATACAGATATCACAGATCTTAGACTAGCTTTGTCTCAGGCAAAGGCAGAGGGAGCTAAGTTTGTAATCGGTTTAGGCGACTACTCTGATGTCGGTACTGTTAGCGAACTACAAGCATCGTATAAAGCATTTGTAGATTCAGGTCTTCCATTTTATGTTACTGCTGGTGACCATGATCTTTGGGATCCTCGAAATAGAGGACTAGCTGCAGTGACTAATTTTGATCAAATATTTGGCACCCCTTATCAATCATTCGGAGATAGTAATATACAGTTTATCATAGTATATGATGGTGATAATTACTTGGGAGTCGATGATGCTCAAATGGAATGGTTAAAAGGACAATTAGATAATTTAAAAAATCTTAAGCCGGTACAAACATTTGTTTTTTTACATGAACCTTTATATCACCCCTCATCAGATCATTACATGGGGAATAGTTCATCTTCAATAAAAAATCAAGCAACTCAACTTCGTAAAATGTTCAAGCAAGCAGGAGTGGGTGGAATATTTGCCGGAGATGTGCATTACTTTAGTCAGTATACAGATCCTTTGACTGCAGTCGAGATGACTGTAGTGGGCGCAGTTACTGAAGATCGAAATACTCAGACTCCCAGATTTGCCATTGTTGACGTTTATCAAAACGGAGGGTACAATGTCACAGATATAGAGATAAAATCTCAACATTAAAGATTACAAATTATTAAATCTGTCTTATAATAAGGAGAGGATATAAATAGAATGATTCAGCAAACTTTAGTAGTTATTAAACCTGACGGGGTAGAAAGAAATCTAATAGGAGAGATTATTAAACGTTATGAAGACGCAGGCCTTAAGATAGTTAAATTGAAGATGATGCAAACAAACGATTCCCTAATGAAGCAGCATTATCCACATACAGATGAATATTTTGAAAGCATCGGTAAGAAAAGTGCAGCCGCTGGAGATAATATTACTGATTTTATTGCTCAAGGCAGAAAAATTGTTTCTTCGTTAGTTGAATATTTACAGTCAGGACCAGTAGTGGCAATGGTTTTGGAAGGAGAGGAAGCTATACCTCTGGTTAGGAAAGTAACAGGATATACGGATCCTGCTACTGCCGAAAAGGGGACAATTAGAGGTGATTTAGGAGAAGACACAATCTTAAAAGCCAATAGCGAAGGTAGAGCAGTAAAAAATTTGATCCATGCTTCTGGTAATCTAGAAGAGGCAACCGCTGAGATTAAGTTGTGGTTTGGATTAATATAATAGTTTTGTAATATATTATTTTATTTGAAAATAATATTCATTTGAATCCTTCATATCGGCATAAAATTCTCCAGGTAAAGTTTAAAGTAACGACTGAAATTGCAAAGGTTTTTTTAAGAAGGTAGAATGGAAGTGATCGGAGAGTAGCTCAGTGGCAGAGCGCACGCCTCGGGCGCGTGAGGTTCGGAGGTTCAATTCCTCTCTCTCCGACGTCCCTATAGCTCAGATGGATAGAGCATCCCGGTCCTAACGGGAAGGTCCCCAGTTCGACTCTGGGTAGGGATACTTATGGTATTATCTGGAGATTTTAAAAAAGTTTTTCTACTTCGTTTTTTAGGATATGCTTTTATTCAAATTGGTCTTCTTTCTGCTCTACTAATTGTCGAGCCAGTGATTATTTCAGAATTAAAATATCGTCTAGAAAATTTAGTGGGATATCATCATGTTTTACCAAAGATAGTAACGTCAATTAATCAGAATGGAGAATTATCAGCTTCTGTTTCTGGGTCAGAATCTTTCGGGAATTTAATCTTTGGTGGATCTAATATAATTACTCCGGTTGATACTAATTTTGGGATTGTTATAGAAAAGATTAATGCTAATTCTCGAGTGATAGATGTTGATGCTTCTAACGAACAAGAGTATACAGTAGCCTTGGGTAAAGGGGTTGCTCATGCAGAGGGAACAGCTTATCCAGGGCAGAAGGGTAATATCTTTTTATTCTCTCACTCAGTGCAGGCTCCATGGGAAGTTGTTAGATTTAATGCAGTATTTTATCTTTTGAGAGATTTAGTACCAGGAGATAGAATTGTAATGTTTTATAAAAATCGACGTTATGATTATATCGTATTCGATAAAACTATTGTTGATCCTTCTGATACTCATTTTTTAACTGATAGCTATAATGAGTCAATTCTGACATTACAAACTTGTGATCCCCCAGGAACTTTAAGCCATCGTTTAATAGTTAGAGCTAGATTGGCTTCAAATAGCTAATGATTTATTGATTGTCTTATTATAAAGTAGTGCTACAATATAAGAAAAGTGAATAAGAAGACTCTTGTTACTATAATAAGTTTGTTTTTAATAATTATTGCGGCAGCGATAGCTGTTGTCCTGACAAAAGGATATACTTTCTCCCCAACTCAAGTCAAAGTCTTAGGAACAGGGATAATTTCTGTTACCTCTGTTCCAGATGGGGCCTCAGTGTATATTGATGGACATCTAACAACAGCAACTGATTCTACAGTATCTCAGCTTGCTCCTAAGGTTTATGATGTTAAAATTGTTAAGGATGGTTATATTCCTTGGGAAAAAAAGATAGATGTTAACGAAGGATTAGTTTCTGAGGTTAAAGCAACTTTATTCCCCGCATTGCCAACATTTTATCCTCTCACAACTAATGGTGCTGTCAATCCATCTTTATCGCCAGATGGACAAAAATTAGCATTTGCCGTACCTTTGTCCGTTGATTCAGGTGGAGTGAGGCAAAAAGGAGGAGTATGGGTGTGGACAATGAGTTCGCAACCAATTGCGTTTGCTCGAAGTGCTGAACCTCACCAGGTAGTAGTATCAGATGTGAATCTGGATTTCTCTAAAGGTAATTTTAGATGGTCTCCGGATTCGAAGCAAATGTTAATTTCAGTTCAAGCTGGAGGACAACCGGGAGATGCTGCAGCTAGGAATTATTTAGTTTCCGCTGATTCATTTACTCCGACAGATAGTTTGCAAGATATTACTCCTCAAGTCCAATCAATTGTTCAAAGTTGGAGTGATGATCAAAAATCTAAAAATGACGCGCAGATTTCGGCGATTAAGAACAAACAAGCATTTGCAGTAGCATCTGAGTCTGCTGTTCTTTCCGTAGCCTCAGATTCAGCTTCATTAATAAATATTCCATCTCACCGAGAGCTTTTATGGTCACCTGATGATACAAAGTTTATGGTAATTAGCTCTCCTTCTCGACAATATGAGTCTAAGGGAGGTACTCCGTCAGTATCTCCTAATCAGAAGTTGTCAGCTCAAGTTTATGATTTTGGAACAACTGGCAGTAAATCTACAGGACCAGTCAATGGCTATACAACATTTAAGCTATATAATCTTCCTTCAGCTGAAAAATATATGTGGCTTCCCGACTCTATGCATGTGATTCTAGTGGATAAAGATAAAATTTCTATATGCGAATTTGATGGAAGTAATGTGTCAATAGTTTATGCCGGGAATTTTGAAGCAGGAGAAGTGTTCCCCTGGCCTGACTCATCAAGACTAGTTATGTTAACTTCATTCAATACTCCGACAGCTTCAACTCCGAATCTGTTCGGTATCAACCTTAAATAGAATATCCATTTGTTATCCAGATTTTTCCATTATAGTTGTTTTTTCGTTGTAGGTTTTTAGTAAAATATTGAGAGTTTCTGTGGCAGCTTTCTGCCAAGAGAATTTTTTGACATTTTTAAAACCTAAGTTGATAAGTTTTTCTCTAATTTTAAGGTTATCTAATTGTTCCATCCCTTTCGTGATTAAATCTGGATTATTTGGTTTGACTAAAAGGGCAGTCTCTCCTGCAACTTCGGGCATACTAGAAGTATTAGATGTAAGAACTGGACAACCACAAGCTTGAGCTTCTAAGATTGGGAGGCCAAATCCTTCGAACAAAGAAGGGTATAAAAAAGCATGAGCTGAACTCATTAAAGAAGAGAGTTCTGATTCAGGAATAAATCCTGGAAAATATACTTTATCCTCAATGCCTAATTCTTTGGGTAATGAATAAATTTCATCCGATTTCCAGCCCTTAGAACCGGCTAAAACCAACTTATAAGGCATATTGGTTTTTTGTATATATAGATAATAGGCCCGTATTAAGTTAAGTAGATTTTTTCGTGGCTGAATTGTACCTACAAATAAGAAATAATTATCTTTTTCTAGTTTGTACTTTTTGATAATTTTCTGGTTGAAACTTTGTTCAGGTTTGTTAAAGAGATTTAAGTCGACACCTTCATACACAACAGAGATTTTACGAGAAGGAAGACCTATCTTATCTTGTAAATCACGTTTCGTACTATTTGATACCGCAATTATACGGGTGGCTTGTTTTAATTGATGATAAGTCATAAAAGAAAGATAAAGCCGTTGTTTTAATTGATGAGTTGCCGGTAAGTATTCAGCTCCTAGATCATGAACTGTAATTACTGTTTTTAATCCGGGTCTTTTCACAATAGGGAGAGTATGAGAGGGGATAAATAATAAATTTAAAGAACGATCTTTAAAAGTTTCTAATCCTAGGCCTATCTGAGTCCAAAGTCTGATATATGGAATAGTTCTAAACTTAAAGTTTTGAGGCCATTTATTAAAATTAATTTTGTTTTTAGGATGTAGGAAGATATGGTATGTATTACTTCGATCAATATTGGCTAATCCTTCGATAATTTTAAAAGCATAATTTTCAGTCCCAGTTCGATTTTTAATAAAGGCGCGAGAACCGTCTATACCTATAGTCATAATATCTAAATCTATTTTTTACTAATACTTCTTTTATATAAGTCTAAATTCTCAAGCGCTAATCCAGTACCTAGTGCTACGCACAATAATGGGTTCTCTGCTACATGACATGGAACACCGGTTTGTTCAGTCATTAATCTATCCAGATTCATTAATTGTGAACTACCACCAGATAATACAATACCTTTATCTATGATATCAGCTGCTAGTTCAGGGGGGGTTTGTTCTAAGACTCCTTTTGCTGCACCGACTATCTTCATTAGTGTACCTTCAATCATCTCAGTTACCTGTTGAGAAGTCAGAACTATGGTTCTAGGTAATCCTGTAGTGGCGTCTCTCCCCCTAACTTGAAGGCTTTTATTAGCTGTGTCTTTCACAAGAATAGCTGAGCCAATAGCGATTTTAACATCTTCAGCCTGGTTTTCGCCGATAATCAATCCATATTTTTTCCGAACAGCAGATTGAATTGCTTCGTCTATCTTATTTCCGCCTACTCTTACTGAGTTATGTACAACTACTCCTCCTAAACAGATAACAGCTGCTTCTGTTGTACCTCCACCAATGTCGATAATCATGTTACCAGATGGGTTAGCTATCGGAATTTGAGCTCCAATTGACGCTGCTAGTGGTTCATCGATTAAGTAAGCTGTTTTAGCTCCTGCTGAGAGAGCAGCATCTAACACCGCTCGTCTTTCAACTGAAGTTACTCCTGCAGGTACACAAATCATAACTTCAGGTTTAAATAATCTAGATGTGCCGCATACTTTATCTATAAAGTATCTAAGCATAGCTTCTGTAATCACATAGTCAGCGATTACTCCTTCTCGTAAAGGACGTGAAGCTGTAATATTACCGGGTGTTCTCCCCAACATTTCCTTAGCTTCATTTCCAACTGCTAAAACACGGTTGTCATCTGTTGAAACAGCAACTACGGTTGGCTCATTTAAAACAATACCTACCCCAGCTATATAAACTAAGCTGTTAGCAGTACCCAAATCAATGGCTATGCGCTTACCGAAGTTCAACATATTAAAAGTGTATAGGGACTAATGTATATAGAATACAGTCTTAATTTTGTTTTAATCGATATACGCTAATTACTATACGTAGTGTTTACTATACGTTACAAATAACCTGGTCACAAGATATCTTAAATATATCACACCTCATCGATGTTCGAATTACCCATTTGTTTATTACTGTGTTAAACTTATTTTATGGATAAGCCAACAGAGGTAAATATTTTAGGTGTTAAAGTAAATAAAGTTGATCTTGATTTAGCGACTAAGATAGCGGAGGAAATGATAAAAAGAAATAAAAAGTATTATATCGTTACTCCTAATGTTGAGTTTATAATGGCTGCTCAGAAAGATCCATGGTTTAAAGAATGCCTTAATAATGCAGATCTTGCAATCCCGGACAGTTCTCATTTTAGCTGGGCAGTGAATATAAGTCATTTAAAAGGAATATTGAAATTGTTTTATCTTCCTTTTGTCATTTTACCTCCTAATATTATTCCGGGTGAGCACATCCCTGTGACTACTGGTATTGATTTGTTATATTCGATTTGTAAGGAAGCTGATAAAAAAGGTTTTACCATAGGTCTAATTGGAGGAGAAGAGGGGGTAGCAGAATCAGCTGCAGAGTGCTTAATGAAAGAATTTAAAAATATAAAAATTATTTATGCAAATTCAGGCCCAGTGGTTAATGCAGATGGTGAGGTAGATTCAATTAATAAAAAATCAAATAACATACCCAATATTCCTATGCTAGATATATTATTTGTAGGATTTGGTCAGCTGAAGCAGGAAAAATGGATTGTTAAAAATTTAGACAAACTTTCAATTCTGGTTGCAATTGGAGTAGGAGGTGCGTTGGATTTTGTTTCTGGTAGGGTTATTCGAGCTCCATTATGGATTAGAAAACTTGGATTAGAATGGTTTTTTCGTTTAACCATTCAACCTTGGAGAATTAAACGACAACTAACGATCTTATCTTTTGTGGAGAAGATGTTATCTTCTTGAAAGCCAAGATACTAAAGATATTGCTTCTGTAAAAACCTATTCGTTCGCAGTTAGCAGATAATATAGTTGAGTGATAGTAGTTAAATAGAGTTACCTTTTTGAGTAATACCTAAAATCCAAAGAACTGCCTCTTTTTTATATCTTCTATCTCCTCGCGAATTGATTCTAATAGCAGGAAGTTTTCCCCTTTTGCCCCATCTTTTAATAGTTAGGGGAGATACTCTTAATACTTCGGCGACTTCTTTAACTGTTAGCAAGTCAGGTAAATCTTCAAGTGATATCTTGTTTGCCATACTATCAACTTTTATATCACATGATCTCAGAAAGTGTCAACCCCTGTTTGAAATAATTTGTGTATATTTATTGAATAGATGAAAATATTTTTTTAAAATTCCCTAAGAGATTATTAAATAATCATCTTAGGGAATTTTTATCAATTCATCTAACTTAATTTATATTTTAAGTTAAATTTTAATTTTCGTAAAAGTTTACTTTAACTCTACTGTTGCTCCAGCTGCTGTGAGTTTATTTTTTGCTTCTTCAGCCGTTTCTTTATTTACACCTTCTAGTACAGGTTTGGGAGCAGCTTCTACTAAGTCTTTAGCTTCTTTTAGGCCAAGAGTTGGAACGATCTCTCTTACTGCTTTAATGACGGAGATCTTATTTGCTCCAGCATTAGTTAGAACTACATTAAATGTAGTTTGTTCAGGAGCAGCTTCTGTTGGACCTGCATTTGCTCCACTTGGTGCGGCAACTGCCACAGGAGCAGCTGCAGATACTCCAAATTTATCTTCGAGAGCATGAACTAAATCTGCTAATTCTAGAACTGAAAGCTTTTCGATAGATTCAATAATCCCTTCTAAATTTTTAGAGATAGCTTTAGTTCCTTTCTCTGTTGTATTTTCTTCATTCTTGGTTGTACTTTGATTGTCTTCTGCCATAGATTGTTTGAATAATTTTGACCAAATCTGAAATCCGAAATCATTCAACACGGTTGAAAGTTTTAAATAATTTTAGACTTGATCTAAATAGCTATTCTATTCACCACCTTTCATCTTTTAATTAATTTATGCTGATTTTTGGGTTTTAATTTGACTCAAAGCATAGACTAGATTCCTTAAATTTCCAGTTAATACTCCTTCTATACCTCGGATTGGAGCTACTAGAATTCCGACTACTTTAGCTTGAAGTTCAATCTTAGAGGGAAGAGAAGATAATTGATTAACATCTGATGCTGTCAAAAAATCAGTATTTAGGAACCCTCCCTTGATTTGGCCAATACCAAAATCCTTTAATGCTTTAACTAGAGATTTGATAGGTGAAATCTCGTCTGCATAAGCAAATAGGGTAGCTGTAGAACCCGATAATAACTGTGTGCTCTTAATTTTACGATCAGTCTTTTCTAGGGATAAGTTTAATAAAGTATTTTTTGTAACAGTAAATTCGGCCTCTTGGATTTTAAGGGCTTTACGAAGTTCAGAGAGTTGAGTCATAGTCATACCTTTATAATCAGTGAAAATTACTGCATGAGCTCTGCTTAGTTTATCTGTAAACAATGACACTGATTCTTCTTTTTGTTGTCTAGTTTTAGCCATAAATTAATCGTCGAAATAAAATTTAGCTTAAATAAGTAGCACAGAGAAGATCCAGATTCTGGATAGCCTCAGTAAGATTTATGCCTTTTTTGCTACTTACTATCTTAAGCTATGTGTATTCTAAATTAATTGAGTTTATATTGTCAATAATCCTTATTAAACTACAGGATATAGTCTGTATAAATTATAGGTTGCTCTGTTGATAATTTTAAAGTATAGTTGACTCTGTACGCATTATTTTTATATTCTAAACCTTATGATTAAAGAAGGAGAATTAAATCCTAGGACATTAAATACTCTTGCATTAGCAAGAAGAAGAAATAACACACTCCCTGCTTTCTTAAAGAATGGTGTTTATCGATCTGAGTCGAGGCTTTTAAGAACAATGAGAGATGGCTTATTTCGTCTCATATTTAGGGAAATTATAATAGAAGGAGCAGCAAACTGGGAGAGCGCAGTGGATAGTATTAAAGGTGGTGAAAAATATATTTTAACTTGCAATCATACAACAGATGCGGATACGGCTGCGTTTGAAAGAGCGGTCGATCTAGCATCAAAAACACTAGGAACTAAACCGCGATTGACTTGGGTCGCAGGATTAAAAATGGATGAGAGAAATGGAACAAGAATTTTTGCTGAATCTGTCAATCGTGTATATGTTCCTACCCCACAAGATTTGACTAATATTAATAAAGCTCGTAAAGATCCCCATTTAGGACTATCAGATAAAGAAAAGCTAGATTTTTACTACAAAAAAATTCATGAGTTTGGTAAAGAATCTTTTAGAGAAGCTAAATTGAGATTGGATAATGGGGATGTTCTTTGTTTGTTCCCAGAAGCTACTAGATCAAGGACCGGTTTGATAAATTTCGATATAGATGATATAGCAAAAGTTATGGTTGCAAATTTATTTCATCGTCTAGGAGATATACAAATTATTCCTTCTGCTGTATCTGGTCTGCATAGTTTTTTCCCTCCTGAAAACAACGAAAGGATCATATCTTCTTTTATCTTAGGCGGACTTAGGCTAAGACAAATTCGTCCTAAAATTGTTTTTGGAAGGCCTTATTCTTTTTCAGACTTAATTAATGAGACTGCAAGTAAAAGGTGGAATATAGCTATGGCGAGGATTGCTCAGTTAAATCCAGAGAATATTGATCCTAAAGATACTTCCTTAATCACAAGTTTAATAGCTGATTATAGTTATTAAGTTATCGTCAAAAGCTTTCATTGCTTCCTGGAAAATGATTCCATGTAGGTTTAATAAAACCTCCTATAGGAGGAGGAGTAACTATTATTGCAGAAGATGTAGCTGACGGGATGGGGGTTGGAGCTGTTGAATACCATACTCCTGAAGCTCCAGTTTGACCCATATTTTTTATTATAAAAGCTAGATCTAAGCTGTTAACAACACCATCTCCATTAATATCCGCTCGTGAATTAAAATTAGATTGTCCCGCAGTTGTACCGAAAGCATTCAGAGCTACTGCGTAATCTGCTGAATCAATAGTATTATCTTCGTTTAGGTCTCCAGGAATTAAATTAAGAGGTTGACCGTTATTCAAAACTGTTTCACCAGGTAAAACAGTAAATGTTGATGCTATGTCTATCTGAGCTGGACCTTTAATATATGCTGTATATATATCTCCTATGGTGAGTCCTGCTAAGCTAATATTTGAGAAAGCTCCTGAAGAATCAGTATTTATAGATAGAGTTAGTATGTAAGTTGGTTTTGTATGGGCTTGTCCAGAGGCAATACCAATAAATATAGGTTGATTTTGATTGCCTGTACGTCCTACGAATATGACTTTTCCAGAAAGAGTGGGACCAAAAGTAGGTACTGCTGGGGTAGGAGTATCAGTAGCAAGAGATTGGTCTGGGGTGGGCGTAGTAGCCGATTGAGTTGAATTTAAGAGAGTTTGTAGGTCCTGCAGAGGAGATGTTTGTGGAACTTCAGTAGCACTCTGTGTAGCATTATTAGTTGGTGGAATAGGTGAAATTGTAGGTCCTGCAGCATGGCTACTAAATATTTGTGTTTGTTTAACCATATAAAAGGTTAGGGGTATACTAATTAAAATAATTATAAAACCAACAATGAGAATAATTTGCTTCAATGAAAGACCTGACATAATATATTAACAAGATAACATATAAAAAATATAAAACTCAAACGCTAAGATGAAAAAAGTTTTACTAAAAGTTGGAATAAATACCTTATTAGGCATTATTCTAATATTTATTTGGAGTAGATTTGTTAATTTATTCCAAATAGTATCAATTTTAAAAACTATAAAAATAGTATATCTATTATCTTTTTTTGTGCTAACTATTTTTTCTTCAATTTTACGATCCTTACGTTTCAAATTATTAATATCTATACCCAAAATTACGCTTAAAGATTTAGTAATGTTAAATTTTATGAGTCAGTTTTTGTCGTTCATGATTCCAATTAGGGCTGGAGAGATTAGTAAAGGAGTCTATTTATCTTCAGAATTTTCTCTACCTCTTACTAAGACATTAGTATGGGTATTTATAGATCGTTTCCTCGATTTTTGGACAGTACTTTTTTTAATCCTAATTATTCTTTTATTAAATCACACAATAGTCCCGCTTAAAGTTATTCTTGTAATACTTCTAATCTTTGTTGGATTTACAGTGATGTCTTTTTTCATTGTGTATCATCAGCATGTAGGAAGGAAAATTATATATAATTTTAGTTCAATATTTATATTTGAATCTATAAAGAGCCATTTTATAACTTTTTCAGATTCAATAATTTCTGGATTTGAAGTCTTGCATTACAGTTTTACAAAGCTTTCTCTTTTAATCTTAATCTCTATTTTTGCTTTTATTTCAGATGGTATAGTTTGGTTCGCGATTTTTTTATCATTAAAAGAAAACTTTGGAATTATCAATAGTATTCTTGCCAATTTATTTTTATCCTTGACTTTTTTAATTCCATCCTCACCAGGTTATATAGGGACAGCAGAAGCTTCAGGGTTAATAGTTTTTAGTGGAATATTGAAGTTGAATACAAACTTAGCATCGGCTGGGACTGTTTTATTTCATGTTTTAAATTTAATTTTACTGCCTATTCTGGGAATCTCTGCAATTTATTTCTTAAAGTTTAACTTGGAATTAGTTTGGAAAAGGTTGATTAAGAAAGAAAAGAGTAATTTTAATTGAAGAGCTAGGATATATTTTATTTTGCTTTTTGTATAGATTGACTAAGATATATGTAAGAGTTACTATCAATAAAATGGCTCTAATAGTTGAAACAGATCAGCTAAAGATTCCTAAATTAGTTACTGAATTAAGATGTTCACCACAGAATGAACCTCCATATAATCCAATATCTTTAATAGATAAGGGAATGAATTCAATACTTAATGGTAGCCAAGTTAATCCGATTATGAGTGATTTCCTTGCCCCGAGTGAAGCTTTACTGTTATACCTTTGTTATAGAAAGATACTTAGTCCAGTTGAAGGAATAGGTGTGCCTGTAAAAGATGGGAAGGTTATAGTTCCAATGGCAGATTTCGAATTAAGACCTTATCAGTATCAAATTTTTCCTGTAGAAGGTCCTATAGAAGATCAAGATTACAGTGTAAAGATAACCCTTGGAACAGGAAGATTTTATAATCCATTATTTAGGATAGAAAATGGAAATAGTCTAGGTGATAATGAAGGACATGATTTAATTAAATTAACTCTGAAATGGATAGATGGAGATGTGTCAAGCACTGTCTTTAGATTTTCTCCAACAAGAATTAGTCGCCAAGATATTGGAGGTGAGCCTGTTTTTTCTTCTTTAGGAATGAAAGATCCCGAAAGGTTAAGTTATTTAGGTAAATGGCTGATGGAACGACCAAGGGATAGAAGGTTAGAAGAATATAGAGCTGCTTTGCAAGAGTTTAAGAGGACAGTAGCTCATATTCCACCTGTAGGTTCTTCAAGTTAATCTAACAGGATTTTAATAAAACTATTTATTAAGTGAGTTAAAATCGATCTTAATTCCTGGCCCCATGGTTGGTGAGATAGTAATCTTTTGGATTTTAGATCGACCTATTGCAGTATATAATGCTTTTAAATTAGTGGTAATCTCTAGAGTAGGTTGATCTATTTTGCCTATAGATATATGTATTACTTTACCTTTTGGTTCGCTCTTATATTCAGACTTGCCTCCTTTTAGATCAGATATCATTTTAGCTAAATTTTGGGTAACAGTTCCATTCTTTGGGCTGGGCATAAGTCCTCGTGGACCAAGTATTCGAGCAGCTTTAGCTATCTTAGGCATCCACTCTGGAGTTGTTACTAAGACATCGAAGTTAATTTTCCCTTTAAGTATTTCTTCAATAGTTTCATCATTTCCATCTACATCAGCTCCAGCTTCTTTGGCATCTTTGCCAAAAGCAAGGATAGTTAGTTTTTTTCCTGCAGTAAAAGGCATCGTGACTAAGCCACGGATGCCAGTTGAGCTAGTATTTAAATGAGCCTCCAAAGTGGAAATGAATTTACTATAAGAAACCTCTTTGGCAAGTTCAATAGCTTCATTTATGGGATAGTTTTTATTTCTATCAACCTTAGCAGCTACATGTTGGTATCTCTGGCTTCTTATCTTTCGTTGATTGGATCTTTTAATAGAAGATTTAGCATCAGGTCCTTTAGCTTTTATGTTTTTTTCGGAGTCGTTTTTTTCCAGTGATAACTTAGAATCTAATAAATCTTTATCTTCGGTTTTAACTTGACCCTCATGGCCTTTTTGTATCTCTTTCTTAGGTTCCTTTTTATTAGATCCCAGGATTGAATCATCAATCAATTTTGTTTTTGTTTTTCCCATAATTTTAACTTTGAACTTTTATTCCCATAGACCTGGCAGTACCAGCAACTATTTTTTTGGCTGCTTCAATATTATCTGTGTTTAAGTCAGGTAATTTCGCTTCGGCAATTTTCTTTACCTGATCCTCAGTTAAGGTCTTAAATACTTCTTTACCGGCTGTTCCAGACCCTTTTTCTATACTTAGAGCTTTTTTGATCATCTCTGCAACTGGAGGTTCTTTAGTAATGAATGAAAATGTTCTATCCTCAAAGACTGTAATAACAACTGGAAGTATATTACCTGATTTTTCTTTTGTTTTTTCATTAAACGATTTTACAAAATCCATAATTGGTAGACCATGTTGACCTAAAGCCGGACCAACTGGAGGTGCTGCAGTTGCTGCTCCTGCGGGGATATTTAATTTAATAAACGTTTTTATCTTTTTTGCCATATTTATAGTTTATTTACTTGTAGAAAATCTAACTCTACAGGTGTCTCTCGTCCGAATATAGATACTAAAACGCGTACCTTACCTTTTTCTTTATCAACAGATTCTACTTTTCCGATAAATTCAGCGAAAGGTCCATCGATGATTTTGACCGTATCTCCTTCAGAGAAAACACTTTTATAAGTTGGTTGTCCACCTTGTTCCATATAACGAACAATGGTCTGTACTTCATGTTCAGGTATGGGTGTTGGCTTGTTACTCATTCCTATAAACGAAGTTACTCCTTGAGTAGTTCTTACTGCAAGCCATGCTATGTCATCTAAAATCATTTTTACTAATATATATCCTGGAAAAATTTTTTCCTTTACAGTAGCTTTCTTGCCACCTTTTATTTCAATTCTCTCTTGTGTGGGTACTAGAATATCTAATATTTTATTCTCTAGATGCTCTGACTCTACTCTTTGTTTTAATGTTTGAGCTACTCGATTTTCATGTCCTGAATAAGTATGGACAACGTACCATTTAGCTCCTGTAGAAGTACTTTCAGGAACAACGTCTGTATTTGGAGTCTCTGAATTAGTACCTTCTGTTTTGCTTGTTTGATCATCCTCAGAACCAGATTGACCATTTATATTAGGGTCTTCTTTTATTTTTTTGTCATCCATATTAGCTTAGATTTTATGGGCAAGATATTTAATAGTAATTTATTTCTATTTTTTAGTTAAAATTAAACTTAAAAGTTGAGTCATCAAATAGTCTAATCCTCCAACAAAAAAGCCTACAGCGATTGTAACTATGATAACAATAGCTGTAAGCCTCAGAGTAAGTTTGGATGATGGCCAAACAACTTTGTCTAATTCTATCTTAAATGAAGCTAAAAAGTCAATCACCTTATTCATGAAATTGTTTTTTGTATTTTAAAGATTTAATTCTTTTCAGACGAAACCTATTTTATCATAAAGTTATAATCTACTTAAGAAGGAAGGTTTTATCTTCTCACTTAAGGGGTGTATGAGGCGAATGGGTCTGCATAAGTATAAACTTCTCTTTGAGTTCCAGTAATTGGATCTCGTTCTACAATTTTTTTGTAGGATATCATTGTTTGAGGTTCAGAACCATCAATAGCTAAATCTTTATGTCCATCAGGAGACATTTTTTCTACAATACCTTCTGGCCTTGTGAATTCTTCATCTGGAATCCCATTCAAAAGATTTGTCATAATGTCATGCCAAATAGGAGTAGCTCCAGTGACCCCTGAGGTTATAGCCTGATTCATTGGAGAGTTGTCAAAGTTACCTGCCCATGCTCCAACGACATATTTAGGAGTATATCCAAAAGCCCAATTATCTCGTTTATCATCAGAAGTCCCAGTTTTTACGGCAACGCTAGGATGATTTGGAATAATAAGTTGAGAATTTGGTCCGAAGCCTAAAACACGAGCATTATTGTCTGATAAGACATTGCTTAGCATATATGTAACTTGTGGAGATAGAACTCTTTCTCCATGATCATGAATGTGGTCTTCTAACACATGTCCTTGAGAATCAGTAACTGTAAGTATTGGTTGAACTCGATTTCTAATTCCACCTGATGCGAGAGTTCCATATACTGTCATCATATCCGTCATTTTAACTCCAGCACCACCAAGGGTTAATGATAATCCATATTTTTTAGGTTGAGTAAAAGTTGTAATTCCCATATCCGACGCTGTAGCTAAAAAAGAAGGAATTCCAACGGCTGCTAATGTTTTAACTGCGGGGATGTTAATTGAAGAACCAAGAGCGTTCCTAATTGTTATGGGCCCATTGAAGCTACCATCGTAATTGACAGGGGTATATGATTGCCCCCAAGGGTTGGAAAATGTTGTAGGAGTATCTAGTAGAACTGATCCTGGTGTAAAACCCTGTTTAAAAGCGGTAGCATATGTCACCACTTTAATTGATGAACCCGGTGGTCTTATAGCTACAGTAGCATTAACATTTCCTCCATTTGGATCAAAGTAGTTTTTACTTCCTACCATAGCCAAAATTTCTCCTGTTTTTGCATCTGTTACCATAGCAGCTCCTTGACTTACATTTAAAGAAGATAGCTTATCGACTTCATCCGCAACAACTTTCTCAGTCATCTTTTGAATATTCAAATCTAAGGTAGTTATTACCCTGAGACCGCCCTCAGATACAGTTTTTTCTCCATATCTTTGGGCTAATATTGATTTGACATACATTACAAAATGAGGAGCTAGAATTGGATTTAAAGGGGGATTAATATTTAGTTCCTCAGCATAAGCTGTTTGGGCTTGTGCTTTTGTAATAAAATTATTATCTACCATGTTTTGGAGAACCTCTTTCTGTCTTTGTTTAGCCTTCTCCGGATGAAGCCCGTAAGGAGAGTATTCACTTGGAGCGGCTGGGAGTCCTGCCAGATAAGCTGATTGAGCGAGATCGAGTTGGTTGACTTTTTTACCAAAATACATCTCCGATGCAGCTTCTACTCCCCATGCTGGACCACCATAAGGTACTTCATTAAAATACATGGTTAAAATATCCTTTTTGCTGTAAATCATTTCTGTCCAAAGTGCTAAGAGGATTTCTTTGATCTTTCTTTGGTAGGTTTGATCTGGAGATAGGAGAGTATTCTTTATTACTTGTTGGGTAATAGTTGAAGCACCTTGGAGGTTTGGATTATGATCTATAAAATCTGATTTAGCTGCTCTAATTATTCCTAAAAGATCTATTCCATGATGAGTATAAAAGTTTTTATCTTCGATTGCGATAGTCGCATTAATTAGATTTTGCGGTACATCAGAGAGTTTTATTAAATCTCTATTTTTTTCATTATAAAACTGAAATAATAAATTACCATTTCGATCATATATTTTAGTGGTTAGTGGGCTGTTATCTGAGTTTAAATTATTAGGTGAGGGGAGTGATAGTGTTAACTTAATTACTTCAAATGTATAAAATCCTAATAATAACAAAACTATAACAGTTATCATCTTCCAATTGAATAGATTTAAAAATTCTTTGACCTGGATGATAATAATTTTTTTAGGAATAGATAATAAGTTTGAGATCCAAGCAGATAGATTATTTACAAATATTAAGAGTAGTCTAGGCGGGGATAGAAAGAGATAAGAATGCAGTCCTACATTTCCTTTAGACTTAATGGCAATTGATTGAGAGGTAAAGGCTTGGTCTGAGGAACGAGTAATTTTTAAGGCTGGATTAGTACCAAATAAATTATTGATAGCAATCCTAAACAAAAATAAGACAAGAGTGCCTAATTTAATAATTAGAATAGTAATAATTAAGATTAATACATATATAGGGAAAAGGAACGGAAGGATTTTAACAATAGAAGAAGCAGAAGATAAAAGTTTGCCTTTTCTCAATAATCTCTGTGTTCTTTTCGCCATCCCTCTTATAGGTCCTTAAGATTAAGTAATTTTAAAACTGCTTAATAGTATTTTCTGAGGTCATTTTAGGCAGATTTTTAAAAATAGAAAAGTATCATTAAAAATATCTTTATATATATAACAGTATCATAAGTGAGAAAAACTTTTATGTAGGCACAAATACTTACTACAGGGTTAAGATTTCAATGAGATCATCATCTTATATAACTCTTTTTACTAGTTAAATGAAAGAGTCGAGATGATTGTTAGTCCGATATTTTTTTGGCTATTATAATCAGATAAAGAATATGTCTCATCTTTAGTTAGTGGTGAACCGCTGCCAAATACGATATTGTAACCTTTAGGGAGATTTGTCATGTTTATAAATTTTTGTGAGTTTGAAGAAATTTCAGAAGCAGGAAATGTACCGTCATATGTACTAACTGTTAACTTGGTCTGTTTGATTTGAAGATTCTGTTTAGTGAAGTTGACGACAGGATCAATTTTACCAATATATATTTCCAACGTGCCGCTTGAATTTTTAATCATAGTCTCGGTTGGGCTTAATGAAGTGACTTTCCAGTTTGAAGGATAATTGAAATAGTAGTCTTTGGTACTAAAATCTTTCCATACTGAAACATCAATTTGAGGAAGGGGTGCCGGGGTGGGGGTAAAGGAATAATTTTGGCTGTAAGAGATTAATACTCTTTGATGCCTCTTAGGTTGGGGAATTTTCGAAAACATAAAATAAATTATTATTCCAATGAATATTGGAATAATTGTAATTATGGCCTTTAACCGCAAAGGCCATTTATTCCGCATCCACATAAGAATAAGTCCCGCAGGATAGAATAATATAAGTAAAATGACAGTAACTAATGTTCTGGTATCATTGTTGGTGTTTTGAAAATTATTCATTTTGAATCGAGTTTAACTAAATTTTAAATAAATGTCCAATTGGTCTATTTGAATAACTTTTTAGCGAATTCCCAGTATTCGGGATGACCATGTTGGGCCATATAGGCCCACCATTCTACTCCCCAAAAATATACTTCATTAAAACTGCTACTTTTTATAAATGTGATGTTATTCGAAAAATCTTTAAGGCTAAAATCATTTATTTGTTCGTTAATTGTTGATGTCGTTATTGCATCTTGAGTCCATGGCTCTGCTTGAAATTCAGTGATAATTGTCTTTTGGTTATGCGGGGCGAAAAATAATCTAACAAAAAAAGATTTAAGTTCGTACATAATAGGTGGAAATGGATATTGAATATATCCTAATGTGGGATTATATGCTTTACGATAAACACTTATACCTAAAATATCAGAAAGTTTCATTGGCGTGATCCAAGCTCGCCATTCTCCTGTATCTGTAATTATAATCGGCCGAGTATTATCCCAACTCCGGACATGTTTTATCTCTTCAGTTAAGAAATTTTTATCGGGAGGATCACAATTCCAGCCAAAATTTAACAGAGCTTCATTTTCTACTTGCCAACCCCAAATTTCTGGATGGCTATTTTTATATCTTTCTACAACCTTTTGCATGTACTCTAAAGCTTTAGTACGACGATCTTGTAATGAAAGTTTAGCTGCCCAATCAGGGATATGACATTCTGGCCATCGAGGTTGTTTAATACCTATTACTAGAAGGACCTTAATATGCCTTTTAGAAGCCTCTTTTAGCATGAAATCAATTTGCGAGAAATTATAGACACCGTCTTTTGGCTCAATAGTCGTCCAATAGGTTGGCAGGCGGATTCTTTGAACTTTTAGATCATCTAGGATACTAAGATAGGTCTTCTCCCAATCTAGACCAAGGTAAGTAGCGTGATCAGGAGAGAATGAGACTCCATACACTCTAGGCATTCTAGAGTACAGTAGAGATAAAACTTGTTGAAATCCAAAAATTACTAATATGACGACAACTAGAGATAAAAATGTAATCATTCTTAAGTGCCCAGTAGATAAAACTTTACGCTTCATTATATCGATATTATTTAAAAGTTAAAACTTTGCTCGAACTTGTAATGACATTAAATCCTGACACTCATTGCAGCAGCCAGGATAAAAAGTCCACACCCAACTACTAATATCCCAATTAATTTTAGGAATATCTGGGAGAAGTGATGTTGTTCACTATAAACTTTTGGATAGCTTTTTCCCAAAATTATGCTAGCTATGAATAGAAAAATATATTGAATTCCTTGTAAAGAGTTAACTAAAGCTGGATTTGCAAGTGAGATTGAAAAAGTAATTAAAAGCTCTGAAGCACCTCCTGCAATCTGTCCAGATATAAATAAGGCACCAGCAGAAGATAGTAAGGACCATTTAGAACCATTTTTTTGAGTTAAAATAATCCTTCTGGTTTTAGGATAAATAAAAAGTGATAATCCGATAGGTATTAATATTAATTTGGACCATGCAAAAACTACTAGAAAAGGTGCGTCCCGATACGCTTGTCTTAACAAGATATAAGCAAAAGAAAAAGATAAAGCTGATAATATTTCAAGAGACAATTCTTGTATTTTTATTTTCCCTTTAAGATTGGGGATAATTAAAATTAAAAGCCCAGCGGTTAGAACAATCCCTGCTGACTTTTCAACAGGAGGAATCTGTTGGCGTAGATAACCATAATAAAAGATTAAGAAAATTGGAACTAAAGCTCCTATAATAGGAACAACTCGCGAGGCCAACCCCTTTTGTAATCCTTTGAACATTAAATAAGAACCAACTAGCCAGGAGATCATATAAGAGGAAGATAGCAAAAAAGTGGTAAGAGTAGGTGTTGGTAAAAAAGGAATTAAGAATAACACAATCAAGCTGTATATACTAAAGTAAAAGATATAAACGAGGGGATCTGGGAAGTAGTTAGTTAACATGAACTTATCAACTAAGATGGCTACTCCGTTTAAGATATAAGCTGTAATAGCAAAAGGAATATGCGACATTTTATATTAAATTGAAATTTCTACGTTATAATATAGCTTCCATCTCTTTTTTAACATCAATTCCATGTCCTAAAAGCTTGAGCAAATTATGAGGAATTCCGTTAGATTCAATAATTTTTTTATAAACAAAAGCCGATGACCTAGGAATACGCTTCTGTGTCTGATAGTCAACCTCTATTAAACCAAAGCGTGGTTCAAATCCTTCAGCCCATTCAAAGTTATCAATTAGACTCCAATGTATATATCCTCTCACATCAGCTCCAGCTGCTATAGCATGATAAATTTCAGTAAGATAAGAAAGAAGAAATCTTATCCGACGATGGTCATTTGTGGAAGCAATACCATTTTCTGTTATATAAATTGGTAATTGGTATGATGTAAAGTCCATTAAAATTTCAAACATGCCCTGTGGATAAATTTCCCATCCTAAATCTGAAACTTCTTTTTTAGCTTTTCTAACATCAAAGAGTTGAGGGAGTTGAGATTTGCCTTCAAAATCGATATCTCGATTAAAATAATAATTTAAGCCCAAAAAATCATGAGTTTTACCCGTAAGTTGATAAAAAAAATGATTACCAAAAAAATTCATCGACCATTCAAGAACGGTTTCTTTAATATTATCCTTATGTAAAGCATTGTAGCTAGACACATTATATGCAATCCCAACTTTTGCATTTGGAATTACTTTATGTATTAAATCGTATGCTTTTCGATGGGCAGATGCTAAATTCCAAGTAACTTGAGTTGCTTTAAGAAAACTTTTTTGTTGAGGAGGCCAAGAACCTTCTATATACCCCCCCCACACTAGAACGTTGGGCTCATTAATAGTAATCCAGAAGTCAACAAGGGGAGATAGTGAGGGAATAATTGTCTTTATAAATCGGATAAAATATTCTACTGTCTGAGAATTAGTCCATCCTCCTTTTTTTGATACCCATAGTGGTAAAGTAAAATGGTTTAATGTTAGCATTATTTTAATTTTTTTATCTTTTAAAGAGGACAAGATCTTCTTGTAGTGTTCTATCTCACTTGCTATGAAATCACCCTCTTCTGGTTCAATCCTGGCCCATTCAATACTGAGTCGATGAGTATTGTGTCCAAGTGAAGCCAGCAATTGGAAGTCATCCTCAAAAAGATTGTATTGATTGTCTGCTGACCCAGATCTTTTATCTATCGGCTGATGTTTTATTTCCCAATTCCACCAGTCTGAATGGATATTTTGCCCTTCGACCTGATGAGCAGAGGTTGCAGCTCCCCAAAGAAAATCCTTGGGGAATAATAAAGACTGATGGTCATGTTTAGGAGAAAGTATAAAATTTTTCACTATAAATTATAGTAGCAGAAAATTTCATGAAGAGTTAGATTAAAAATATAAAGTAGAGAAAAAACTACGTTACCCCCTCATATGAGGGGGTAACGTATCCTTTCACTCCTTAAATCAGTTTAAGGAGTTATAGTTTCGCTAGGTCCAGGAGTTGCCGTCCCCAACCCTGGAAAGATAGCCGATGCCGGTGTAGGCGTGTCAGTTGGGGTGGTTGTTACACTATTTATAGTGCCAGGCCCCCCACCAACTCCAGGAGTACCGGAGTTAGAATAATTACTGGCTGCGGCTACCCAACCAAAATAAAATGCTACTGGCAAAAGAAGTAAGAATAACCACCAATAACTTCCCATGTTAAAACTGCGATAATCTCTATTCTCCATAATTTCACCTCCCAAAATAATCTTAAAACCTAACGGTCAAATCAAGATATTTGTTCTGTAAGAGAAGAGTAACGTTAATAGAGTTATGCTACACAAATTAGAAATTGGAATTTACTTATTCTCTCCGCAGTCATATTATTAAATCATGTGGAAATTTGTTCCTATTATTGTAGCGATTCTTATTATGGTTGGACTGATTGTGTATGTTCGGGTTGTAGTATTTAATGCTAATTCTCATCAAGATACAGGCAACGTCCTTCAAGATGTTACCTCAGGTCAAACTTTATCATCAAATGCTCCTTTGACTGATAGAGTATCAAAAATAGAATTAGTCCTGGTAGAGATCGCTCAACAGATTCAAAATTTAAAGAATCAAGTATCAACATTACAAGGACAAAATCAACAGGCAATACCTGCAAATTTAGATAGTAGATTACAACTTTTAGAGACTACGGTTGCTGATCTTAACAGTCATGTTTCTGTCTTGGAGGGCACTCCCGTTCCACAGTCAACCTCTACTGTATCTACTACTCACTCAGTTGTGTATATGCCACTTTGGGGAAGTGGATCAGTGACTTCCTCTACATGGAGTACAGATTATAATTCTTATGATATTACTATCGATCCCGGAGATTATCCCGGTTATACTAGTATGCAACTTCAGGTTGAGCTTGAATCTTATCAAGGCAGCGGAACATCTTATGCTGAGCTCCAAAATACGACTGATGGTACTTCAGTCCTTTCGTCTTTAGTCAGTACAAGTTCTTATTATTACACACTAGCAACTTCTTCCACATTTACACTACCTAGTAAAGGTACTTATCGGTTAGCTTTAAAAAATAATACTGGCTATCAGACATTATTTCAGAATGCACGATTAAAGATTAATTATTAGAATCAACTCGTTTTTGGATATCGAATAGACCTTGACTAAAATATCTTATCGAAATAAGATATGAGCCATGTCAAAGATTGAATCTTCTCTAGCAGATTCGAAAATAGTTCTACCTTATACAGCACCTATTGTATGCGACAATAGTGATATTTATGTTTTAGGGAGAAGAGCTGAATTATTTTCTATAGGAATTAATCCATTCAGGAGAGTGGATGAAGAATCTATATGTAAAGCAATCGTTGACCCTATAGAAAGTGGTGAGGTTAAAAAGGTGATAGAATCAATTTTGAACATGGAGAAGGGGCACTCTCGTTGGGGTATCCAAGCAGAACTACCTACACATCCAGTTCTTATTAAAGGAAGCGGAATGAGACCCTCAATCATTGTTGTCCGTAGATTCTCGAATGGAGATAGAAGTGATCCTAGATTAGGTTTACAATTATCTTTTGAAGGTAGTGAAATCACAGGTGGAGAACCTAGTAAAATAGCGCGCGTATATCTTACGGCTTATACTTCAGATTCAATAAGGCTCCCAATAAGCCGGCTTGATCACCAAGGGTTGCTAAGATAATTTTTGGTAGATGAGGAAAAAACGATCCTGTTTGGATAAAGTCTTGATTTAAAAGCTGAAGCGGAATAAACTTACTTACTCCTCCTCCTAAAATTATTACTTCAGGTGACCAAAACGCAACCATATTTGTAAGTCCTACAGCTAAGTCGTGACATATTTCTCGCCAAATTGCAGGATTATTTATCTGTGAGGCTTCTTGATTAAATCGTTCGACAATGGATTCCCCGGAAACTTTTGATTCAAGATCGTGTCCTTTATCAATTATTTGATGTCCGGGCTCGAATCCAAGGCTTGCCCTATCGATTTTCTGGTCTGTCACTCTAGCTCCTCCGGCTCCTGTACCTATAGAGAGATAACCAACTATAGATGACTCCTTACCAGCTCCGAATACTGCTTCTCCTAATCCCTCCAATGCTGCGTCATTTTCTAAAATAACAGGGGAATGGAATAATTCTTCCAGTTTATCTTTTAAAGGTTGATTATTCCATGAGGAAAGATTCGGAGAGTTAAGCAGTTTTTCATTTGAGCTATTAAATAAGCCAGCTACAGCACCGCTTACTCTCAAGATAGGTCTGCCATTTAATATAACCGATACTTTATCTGAAAGAAGAGTAAGTTCTTGGTCTAAATCATCACTTGTTTTAAAAGTCTCAATATCGCCAAGTGTTTTACCGTCTTCTGATATGGATATTCGTGTATTAGTACCTCCTATATCAAAAACTAAATCCATAATAAATATTATAACCTAAATTAAAGTTAAATTTGCTCCTTGTTTTTGTAATTTAAATTATTACACTATATACATTAATATATCACTTGGCTTTGTAAATGGTTAAATATATATTGAGTTATGCACTAGTGTTTTTTGATAGATAGTCTATGAAACCATTGAATCTTACCACTAAAATTTTTCTTGATGGAGGTGATCCTCAAGAGACCAGAGAAGCAATAAGTCTTTTAGGCTTTTTGGACGGACAAACAACTAATCCAACACTAATTTCCAAGAATCCTCAAGCCCAAGAAAGACTATTAAGAGGTGAAAAGTTTTCTGAAGAGGAGATTTATGACTTTTATCGTCAGGTGGTTTCCGAAATTTCATCTTTAATACCTCAAGGATCTATATCAATAGAAGTCTATGCTGATTTGGAAACTTCTGCCGAAGAAATGTTTAATCAAGGTAAGAAGATGAACCAGTGGATTAATAATGCATGGATAAAATATCCAACAACGCATAAAGGTTTAGAAGCAGCTCAAAAATCTGTTTCTGAAGGACTGAGAGTAAACTTGACTTTAACATTTACTCAAGAGCAGGCTGCTGCAGTATATGGAGCTACTAAAGGTGTAGTAGGAGAAGGAGCTTTTGTCTCTCCATTTGTAGGAAGAATTGAAGATCAAGGTTTGAATGGTATGAGTCTTATAGACAACATTATGACTATGTATCGAAATGGAGATCACCATGTAAAAGTGTTGGTAGCGAGTGTGCGCTCTTTAGAGCATTTTTTATACTCAATAAAATTAGGTGCTGATATAATTACCTCTCCAATGAAAATACTAAGAGAATGGGTTGAGGGAGGAATGATCATCCCCGATGATAATTTTTTTTATTCTCCCAATAATTTAAAAGATATTCCTTACTTAGATTTAGATATAACTCGAAATTGGGAGGAGTTTAATGTAAATTCGGATTTAACGGTCAAAGGTATTGAAAAATTTGCTCAGGATTGGAACAGCTTAATTAAATAGTTAAGTATCTCTAAAGTAGGCTTTTTTAATAACTTTAGATAAGACTTATTTACAAGTATAAAAGATGAAACTAGGTTATATAGGATTAGGTAAAATGGGTAAAAATATGGTTTTAAGACTTCATGAGAAGGGGATTGAAGTTGTCGCTTGGAATAGGTCCATAGAACCCCGTATGGAAGTAGCTAGAGTTGGCGTATCTACTGTAGAATCGATTGAAGAGTTAGTAAAAAGATTAGAAAAACCACGAATAATTTGGTTAATGTTAACGGCAGGTGATACAACAGATGAATATATTGATATTTTGGAAGGCCTACTTTCTCCTGGAGATTTAATAATTGATGGCGGTAATTCTTTTTATAAAGATACATTAAGAAGAAGAGAATTATTGTATAAAAAAAGAATTCGTTTTATGGATATTGGAACTTCTGGAGGACCTGATGGGGCAAGAAATGGGGCTTGCTTAATGATAGGTGGGGATAAAGAAGATTTTCAAAAAGTGCTGCCAATAATAGAAGCTGTTGCTGCCCCAAAAGCATTTGGATATTTCGGTCCGTTAGGTGCGGGACATTTTGCGAAGATGGTTCATAATGGTATAGAGTACGGTATGATGGAGGCAATTGGTGAGGGAGCTGCGATTTTAAAAGAATCTGGATTTGAATTAGATTTACCTGAAATATTTCGAGTATATAATAACCACTCAGTGATTGTTTCCAGACTTGTTGGTTGGGCTAATGAAGCTTTGGAAGAAGACCCTAACCTAGATGATATTTCTCCTGTAATAGGACATACAGGTGAGGGAGAATGGACAATCCAAACTGCTGACGAGGAAGGGTTATCGGTTCCTGTAATTAGAGATTCTTTTTTAGTTAGAGTTAATTCGGAGGATGAATCTAAAAATCCTAAAGTGGTATTTCGTAATAAGGTAATATCGGCGATGAGAGGAAAATTTGGACATCATCTAGTAAAAAAGTGAATTTAGTGCAGATTAGTTTATAAAGATACTGTACGATTATTCTCACCTATTATTTTTATTAAATTATGAGATTTGATATTCATCTCTAAACAGCACAAAAAACGTTTGAAGGAATTAACCAGCAATGATTTTCCCTAGCAATCATTTCATCGGCTTCCCTTGGACCGTATGTTCCTGGTTGATAAATGGCAGGTTTTTTATGCTCTGCTTCTAATTGGTCTATAAATTTCCATTCAGCTTCAATCTCTTCAGAATCATTAAAGAAGGTAGCATCTCCGCGGATCGCATCCACAATTAATCTCTCGTAGGGATCTGGTAGCTCTGAAATATTAGTTTTGTAGCAAAATTGCATGAAGGTAGGTTCTAATTCAAGACTGTGTCCAGGAATTTTAGATAGTATCTGCAATCCAATACCTTCATTGGGTTGAATACGATAAGTTAAAATATTTGGTTCGTTACCACATTTTAGATGAGAAAATAATCTATTAGTTGGATTCTTAAAGATAATCGATATCTCAGTAGTAGTCTGAGTTAGTTTTTTGCCTCCTCGGACAAAAATAGGTACTCCTTTAAATCTTTCATTTTGTACTTCAGTCTTAAAAGTAAAAAAAGTATCTGTTTGTGAGTTCGGTTTAACATGTTCTTCACGTTGATAACCACTATACTGTCCTAAGACTAAACTTTTAGGATAAGCTTTAAGTGAGTGCAGTACCTGAATTCTTTTAGCAGTAACTTCTCGATTAGTGAACTCACTCGGTGCATCCATTGTTGCAAAAGTAATCATTTGCAAAAGATGATTTTGACCGACATCCTTTAGTGCACCGACTGAATCATAATATCCGCCACGTTTACCAATCCCAAAATCTTCTAATGCAGTAATTTCGATATGATCTATATAATTCCTATTCATTACTGGCTCAAATAAGCCATTACCAAAACGGAATGCTAAGATATTTTGTAAAGTTTCTTTTCCTAGATAATGATCAAGCCTATATATTTGATCTTCACGAAAGAATTTAGTAAATAGGCCGTTTAGTTCAATAGCTGAACGAAGGTTTGTACCTATAGGTTTTTCTATCATGATGCGTGTCCAACCTTCATTTTCACTACTTAAACCGCTTTGATCCAAACATTTAAAAATCTCCGCATATAAATGAGGATATGTAGCGAGATAAAAAATTTTATTATGGCTATTTGATCCCTGACGAGATAATGTATGAAGAAAGTTTTTAAGTTTAGGATAAAATGTTGGATCTTCAATGTGACCATCAAGATAATAGAACGTTCTTTGAAGTTTCCTTAATATTTTTTCATCAATAGGGTGTTGGTGGTGCTTGTTTTCAGAATGTAGAGTTTGAGATAAAAATTTATCGAATTCTTCTTTGCTTTTTGGGGATCGGGCAATCCCGATAATTGAAGTATTCTCCGGAAGTAATCCCTTTGAACAAATATCATAAAGAGCTGGAATTAATTTTAATTGAGCTAAATTAGATGTAATGCCAAAGATAATTAAAGTGAAAGAATCCATCTACCCCTCGATTATAACCTAAACTTAGATTTTTTTCAGTATCTTTGTGTCTAAAAATATTCAGTTTTTAACAATTTTCTTATGAAATAATCAACTTTTGTTTACTTAGCTTTGTAAAAATAAGGACGAAAGGAGGAAAAAACATGGATGATAATTCTAATGACATAAATCAAAGCATGGTTAATCCTGTGCAGGTTCAGAAATTTTTATCAGGAGTAAATTATCCGGTGAGTAAAGAAGACTTAATTAGAAAAGCAAAAGAAGAAGGAGCTGATGAGAATGTCATAAAGACATTAGAAGATATACAGCAAGAGGAGTTTAACTCTCCTGCAGATGTCTCAGAAGCGATTGGAAAAATAGAATAATCACAGGTAGACATCTTTTTTTAAATATCAAAGAGTGATATTTGATATACAGTGGATGGTTAATAACTATCCACTGTATGAAATCCTTAATTTACTAATAAGATTGCATTGGATTTAAACTTAAACTTAAATTGACCAAGGGGTAATTTTATGTCAAACTACGTTTATGATGAAATTCTCTTTAGACAATTCAAATGTTCCTGTAAATAATCTTCAAGATACGGCTCGTACTTTAATCCCTTATTTAAATCGCTTACAACAAGTAATGGAAGTGAAAAATTATGAGACTGACGAAAGTTCACTTAATTTACCATTTGATGAGAATCTTTTAGCAGAAGTAATCTCTTTGAAGGAGAGAAAAGTAAATTCTAACTTAAAATATGTTATTGATGTGGGGATAGGAGGCTCTAATTTAGGTACTAAAGCAATTTATGATGCTACATGGGGAGCTTTTGATGCTCTTCAACCGGCGAGATCCCCAAAAATTATATTTTGTGATACTACAGATCCTGAATTTATATATTTTTTAAACAGATTTTTAGACAATAATATCTCCACTCCCGAAGAAATTATAATTAATGGAATCAGTAAATCGGGAACTACAACTGAAACAGTTTTTAATTTAGAGATGATCATAAAAACTCTTTTTAAGAAATCTTCAGAATATATTAATAGATTAGTAATTACTACTGACGAAAATTCAAAAATGTGGGAGAGAGCACATAATTTAAATATAGATATGCTCTCTATCCCCAAAATAGTAGGAGGCAGATACTCAGTATTCTCAGCGGTTGGACTTTTCCCACTCGCATGTGGAGGTGTTGATATACGAACTCTTCTTGATGGTGCTAGAAGTATTTGTAAGCAACTTCTTCAATCAGATGTGCTACAGATATCACCGTTGATGTCTTCTGTGGTTTTATATCTACAAAACAAACAGGGTAAGAACATTCATGATAGCTTTTTCTTTCATCCAGAATTAGAATCAGTGGGTAAGTGGTATCGTCAACTAACTGGCGAGAGCCTTGGGAAAGAGAAAGACTTAGATGGTAAAGAAGTTCATGCCGGAATTACCCCTACCATCTCTGTAGGGTCTACTGATCTGCATTCCGTAGCTCAGCTCTATTTAGGAGGACCTACGGACAAGATAACGACTTTTATCTACTCAAGAAAACCAAGATTCGATTTAACATTAACGAACTTTGATTTAGAGGGAAAAAATTTAGATAAAGAAAAAATTTTTATTGAATTAATTCCATCTCTTGAAGGTAAAAAAACTTCTGAAATTATGAATGCCATATTCGAAGGTACAAAAAATACTTATCAAAATCATAAGTTGCCATTTATGGAGATTTCATTAGAAGACCTATCGACACAATCTTTAGGAGAATTTTTACAATTTAAAATGGTAGAGATGATGTTTTTGGGTAAACTTTTGAATATTAATACATTTGACCAGCCAAATGTAGAAGACTACAAAATAGAAACAAAAAAGATATTGGAACAAAACATTGCTTTCATAGAATAGAAAAATTAACGCTAGGCTCGAAAGTCTAATTGAAGTCATATAGAAAGAAGGATTTTAGGACTTTGGAATGGGTAAAGAATTAAGTATCCAGCTTCAGCATGGAATAAGTCATGACCTTTTTTATTAAGTTCTGATAATGACAGAGATATTCCTTGTGGATAATTTTTACAGCAGGGGTGCACGGACTCGAACCGCGAAAAGCAGTTTTGGAGACTGCTGTGATGCCATTTCACCACACCCCTAGAAGTTTTTACCCTTAGTTTATTTTAAAGAGACCTCCTGAATTATAAATGAAAAATGTCCAGTAGTAAAATTCAAAATACTTGTTTTGATATTGACTTGTAAGTCTTGATATATCAAGATAAATTAGATGGGAACTAGGGGATTTGGATCAATATTGGTATTAATATTGCTTTTGATAGGACTCGTGGCAGGTGTATTTTTGATACAG
>DAIDIY010000015.1 GCA_027451625.1 Candidatus Daviesbacteria bacterium
AGGCATTTAGATCAGGGGGTGCGGGTGGGCAAAACGTTAACAAAGTAAACACTGCAGTAAGGCTAAAGCATATTCCAACTGGAATTGTTGTCACCTGTCAAACAGAGAGATCTCAACTGCAAAACAGAGAGAATGCTCTAAGTTTACTTCGGGCTAAACTTTGGGAGGTTGAACAACAAGAAAGGCAGAAATTAATTGGTGGAGAGAGGAAATTAATGGTAGGTACTGGGGAAAGAAGTGAAAAAATCCGTACTTATAATTTTCCCCAAAATAGACTTACAGATCATCGAATCGGCAAATCCTGGTATAATTTAGAATCAATTATGGAGGGAAACCTAGAAGAGGTCTTAAAAGCCTTTCAAGAAGACTCCTAATCTTAAATTAGATTTTTTAGAAATAAATTTATGAAAACTCCGCCTATTCAATATCAACGAGGTTGGGTTGAATTTTATAAACTAAAGTTCAAAGTAACTCCAAAAGTCCTTATTCCCCGTCCAGAAACTGAACTTTTGGTTGATGAAATTATAAAGTATGCAAGTAATGTATCTAACAAAAAAAACGGTATTACAATTTTGGATATAGGAACTGGGTCAGGAAATATCGCCATCTCTTTGGCAAAAAATTTAGATTATCCCGGTAATATTGAAATTATAGCATCAGATAGATCTTCGTCTGCGCTTAACATAGCCAAACAAAATGCTGAATTTCACAATCTTTTGCATAAAATAGAGTTTGTAAAATCAGATCTTTTAAAAAATGTTAAAATTTACTCTCAGAATCCAAATTCTAAGTTATTAATAGTTACAAATCTCCCCTATATTCCATCATACCGTATCCCCTATTTAGACTCATCTGTCAAAGACTTTGAACCTCATATTGCTTTAGACGGAGGAGATGACGGGTTCGATCTTTATCGAAATCTTTTTAGCCAAATTAAAAAGGGTGAATATAATTTTGATTTACTTGTTGGTGAGATCGATTATACTCAAAGTGAGATCGCCTTAGCTGAAGCAAATATATTTTTCCCAAAATTTAAATCATCTATTTTAACGGATCTTAATCATAAGCAAAGGATCTTGCTTGTTCAAAATAAATAATTTAATTAATGACAGCTGTCAAAGTAGTTTGTAAGCAAGTTTACTTTACTTTGCCATGGAGTTGTCCAATCGTCTTGGAGTATCCCTCCCGTATCTCCAGAGTTAGGATTCCAATCCCAATAGAATGAACTACAAAAATGATTTAAGGTAAGATAGCTCACAAATGCGTTCTGCCAAGTTACATCCAAAGGGTTTCCCCCCTCAGTACCATATTTACCTCCCCATTCTCCTGGAACTACAGTATATCCTTTAGAAGCCGCAAAACCCCACTGAGTATTCCAAATAGATGGCATATTTGCAGGAAAATTTGGAGCTCCAAAATAGCTTTGAAAATATACATCGGGACCATAAACATGCGGGGATAGGACTAATTTATCAGCCGGAATTGCCAAGGTTGATATTGGAGTACAGTTTATAGGTTCCAGGTTCCCTCCATTCCAGTGTCCTCCAGATGTCGAACATACTGGGTTATCACCAACTCCCTGCACAAAGACTAAAATATTTGGATCAGCCGCAAGGACTGCACTTCCTGCTCTCTCAGCAGCTTTATTCCAATCCGTCGCTGCATTACCAGTCCCCCAAGTTGCATTTCCGTGAGGCTCATTTTTTAAATCCACTCCCATAAAATAAGGAAGATTTGCATATCTTTTAGTAATCGAAGTCAGATCTGATATCCATTGTGACTCAGAATAATTCGAAGTATACCAAAGCTCTGAGATAGAATTACAATCTGGCGTATGATGATCAAGTAGAATATACATTCCTTGATTATTTAATTCATTTACAATTTTATCCATCACCTGTATGCTATTTAGTCCTTGAAGATCTGGATTTTTGCTGTAATCAATAGATGTCGGGGAAACTCCTTGAATTGTTGCTGGACAGAATGGAAGACGAACAGCATTAAATCCTAAACTTTTCATCTGCGTAATCATATCTTTCCAATTCCTAACCCAAAGTCCATGAACTACATGGGTTCCTGTTTCCATTCCAAACCAACTTACGCCTTTCAGCTGAATTTGTGTCCCGTTTTGATAAATCTTATCTCCAGATACGGTATAACCGGATCCTAAGACAGTGTTTTTAGATAAAGACGTAGTTGGAGTAGGCGTTGGTAGTAGATCTACCGTTGGCGTAGGCGTAATGTTTTGCTGAGGAGAGTTAGCATTAGATTGAAATTCAAGATCATCTAATCCAATATTTACTTGATTTTGTCCAGAAGTTTCTTGGATAGCAACGCCTTTAATGGTCTTGTTTTGGGCATTTAAGGCAGAGAGTGGAATATTATATACCTTCCATTGACCGTAAGCTAAAGATCCACCTACACTAACTCCACTGCCTGTTAGCTGATTGTTTGCGTCATAAGTCATAACTGATAATGTTTCGTTATTTGCTGATCCAAAAGCGGCAAAATGGAAATAACTATAAGGAGTTGTATCTAATCCCTGATCGCTGTGAAGATAAAGTCCTCCCCAGCTTGAGGGTGAGAAAAGAATTGCAGAAGACCCTGAATAAACAGGAGATGTAGAGGCGAAATTAACATTGCTGTTCCAAGACCAGTTTGTCCAAGGAGATTTTAATGAATCATCAAATAAAATAGCAGAGGCGGATACGGTATTTCCTGATGATGAAGAAGCGGGAGCAAGAGAGATCTGATCTAAAAACCATTTCTGTTGATTTTGACCTGAGATATCCTGAAATGCTATCCCATCAATACTAGTATTCTCTGCACTTAAATCAGTAAGGGGAATTGTATAACTCTTCCAGTTATTTGCTTCTAAGGCTCCGTACTTTGAAAGGGGCACAACAGAAGATAACTGTTGATTATTATTACCATAAACCACCACCGCCATCTTTTGGTTCGATCCTGGAGAATAAACTGCGAAATTAAGACTTTGCAGAGAGCTCGTATTGATTGAGTTATTAGTATGTAAATATAATCCTCCCCAGGCATTTGCAGTAAAGTCAATTGAGTAGCTCCCTTGATAAACTGGATTTGTATTCTCAAAGTTAATATCACTATTCCAAGACCAATTGCTCCAAGAAGAATTTAAACTGTCAGTATAAATTGAGACAGCCTGATCGGCAAAGACTTTAGTAGGCAAAATAAAAAAAATTAATGCAATCCCTAATGCAATAGTTTTTAGATATTTCATAAGGCAGTGGGCGCCATATTAACAAGTGGAGTATTTAACTGTCAACTTTATTTTTAGATTTTTCAAGCACGAAAGGGTAATAAATTAGTAAGACCAAGCATTACTTTTTCTTATTTGGTCAATCCAATCCAAGTATCATCCATAGAAGAATTCCACGAGCTCACTTTAAGGCTAAATATAATTAAGGTTAACCATACCTTAACTGATACTCCCTTACGGAAAGACCATAGGAAAATGTTTTCGAGTATAAAAGTTTGTAATGATCATCAAGATAGGTTTGAATCTTGTTTTCATAACCTTGATCGTATGAAAAAATTACAAAAAGATGATTATAATTTTGTTGATACCCATCAACCTGGGATACTAATTTATTTTTAGAAAAAGGCGGAATTGGCCCGTTAGTAAATCTATTCCAGCTGGGTATAGTATCAATTCTGGCCATTCCATGATAATCATATTCAATAGGATAAACAGTAAATGGTGCGGTTACGGCGATTATATCCGAATATGAAGCATAGATATTTAAAAACCGAGTTACTCCTGAATAATTCTCCCGAACTGGATTAGCAGCTGAAATATCTTGATTAGTTGCGAACAAAAATACAGTAATCATAAACATGGGAATAAAAATTTTTGCAAAATTTCCAATATAGTCGCTTAAGACTAAGGCGATAAGAAAAAATAGCATTGGGGAAACAAATATTAAATACCTTGATAGAAAAATCGGATGGATAAATGATATTAAAAATGTGGTAATAATCGGTAAAATTAATGAGATTAGAAAATACTCTCCATGTTCTAGATAATTTTTATGTTTTTTATCAAAAATCAAAAATAAACAGACAGCAGTCAATGGCCAAAGAGAGACTAAAACAGCTTGAGCTATATTAGTTTGAAAACCAAAAATAAAAAGCATTAAAGTCTGAAAGATATTAAAAGTTGATGGCTTTGGGATAAGCGGCTGAGTATTAGCAGCCAGTCCTGATTTAAAAACATAGAAAATCCAAGGTAAGAATAAGACGATTCCTATAAATATACTCAAAGAAACTATTTTAAATGTCGGCTGAGAAAATATAAATCTAAAAGTCTGTTTAAAATTACTTCCTCGAAACGAGATCAGAAATAACTTTGTTAAAAGAAAAATCATTTGCGAAAAAATCAAAAAAAGAAAAAAATAATGCGTGTACAAACCTAAGAGTGTACTCAAAAAATATCCCAGCTTTCCTTCTTGGCTATTTGATTTTAAAAATCTCAAAAAATAAAGATTACTAAGGCTTGATGCAAAGATGAGCATAGAGTACATCCTGGCCTCAGTTGCATACCAAAGGACAAACGGTGAGAGAGCAAAAAACATTACTCCAATTGAGGCTACTTTAATATCTTTTGATTCTTTAAAAAGGACGTATATTATTGGTAGAGATAACCCAAAGAAAATAAATGATATTATTCTTACAGTGAGAATATCAGTTCCAAATATTTGCATCCAAATATGTAAAATCAACTCATAAAGTGGAACATGAACATCTTCAGAGACTGTTTTCATAAGTGCAGGAGTCGGTTTTATTGAGATCCAAATTGACTGAGCTTCATCTAACCTAATAGACTGGGTAAATAAAGGAATACTAATAAGGAACGAAGTAACGCATAAGATAAGTAGAAATATTATTTCCTGCCGTGAAAGTTTTAACAATAACTAAACCTCCTCTACTACTGTTTCTGTAGATTTTACATTAGATACCAATGATTTATGTCTCAGATCATAAAATAAGTCCCAATTTCCGCAAGCTTTAATAAATGGAATAAATAAAATGGCATTAAAAACCCCCCATGATATATTAGTAGCAACAGAAGGAGTAAATCCCCATCTAAATAAAGCAAGCACTGATCCAATAACAATAAGTATGATGTATATCATATGCGGATAGGCCAGATAAAGAAAATTTCCAGCTTGTTTTTTCTTTGGAGTGACAAAAAATTCTATCTTCATTCCAAACGTTATTGACAGTAAAGCCATAATCTGAATAAACCAAAGCGACTGCGAAAAAGAGATTGCCCTAAATGTTACTTTGCCTTCTGAAGCTTTATTCAGTGTATAAAGACTGGCAAACATGAAGGGTAAAAAAAATACAGCAAAAAAGGTCGTTAATGATGAGATAGCTAAAATGCCAAATATAAGAAAAAGAATCGGCATAATCATATCGATAAAGACCACTACCCCATTTAGATAATATAAGGCAGAACCTAGATACTCAATTTTTTGACTCCAGCTCATCCCTCGTTTAAAAAGTGGATTATACCCAAATAACACCTCAAGTGATCCTCTCGCCCACCTTAACTGCTGCTTAACATACGATAATGGATCCTCTGGTGAAAGACCTTCAGATAAGACTTTGGATAGATAGACTGACTTCCATCCATGCTGATGAATTGCCAAAGAAGTTAGGAAATCCTCTGCGATGTTCTCTTCATTAAGTCCTCTTACATCGTTTAAACATATCCTCCGGATTGCCACATTAGTTCCGCATAAAAAAGCCGAATTGGTTTTATCTTTGCCTACCATAATTGTTTGGAAAAATAGCTCCTGCTGCTCCCAAGCTCCAGCGGTAATATCATTTTTAGAAAAATTAGCATAATACTGTGGAGTCTGCACAAATCCGACAGAGGGATCAGAAAAATAAGGGATAACATTTTCCAAAAAATTTTGATATGGAACCATATCCGCATCAAAAATAACAACTATATCTGAAAAAGTCTGAGACAAAGCATTATTTATATTTCCTGCCTTAGCTCCGCCGCCGACTGTACGCGTAATACACTCTACCCCAATATCAGTAGCTAATAGTTCTATATCTCGCCAATTGCTTTTATTACTGACAAATCCATCATTTAGAATATAAACTTTAGAGTTAGGATATTTAATACTTTTTGCTGCTAAAACAGTTTTTTTAACAACATCCTCAGGTTCACCGGCTACTGTAATAAAAATATCGACACTCGGATAAAAATCATCTCTTTTAAGAAAAAAATTTAAATCTTTTCTCTCACCTGGCCAGATAGTATGCCAAAAAAGAGATGCGACCAAAAGATGATAGACTTCTCCTATTAACAAAAAATTGTAAAGCCAAAGATTTCCCACATGTCCAGGGATAAGCCACCAAACTATATACAAAATAGCTAAAATCATATTTATGATAAGGAACCGACGAGTGATCCTCATAAGATTAATTTAGATTGGTTGGAAAATCTAAAATCTGATAAAAAATGATTATATAAAGCAGTTCCGAACCATAACCAATTTTGGTCATAATATCCCAATTTATTATTGAATGAATTCTCAGAATTTGAATAAAAAAATAGGACTTTCTTCTGATAAAAATTCTGAGCTGTCTTAGGCTCAATCGGGATAAAAAATCCTAAAGATGTAGCATACATTGCTGGACTTTCCGTATCAGAGATGATTGTTCCATCATGGGCATAAACAGAAGCTAATTTTTTATTCGCAACATACTGTTTATTAAGAAAACTAAGTGTTGATAAATAATTTATATCTCTGGGGTCGTGATTCCATTGATAATCTAATTCTATTCTCCAAGGGATTCTCATTGCATCAAAAGAGTAATTAGTTGTCCCATTTGAGACAGTCGGCGCATGTAAAGATCCATTACTGCGATCTATCTCTAACCAATCTGGAGGAAGCCCTACGGCGCTACCATAATCCAGATTATCGCTTCCACTTTCTTTAAGAAGTTCAAATGCAGGGTCTAAAAGAGAGGTCCAATTATGTCTAGAATCTACCTTGGAAAAAATTCTCCAAGAATAAGGTGCAAAATATGAAGGATCTATCTCTGCTGAGACTTTTGTTGTTGCCCAATTTCCGGCTGTTAAATATCTCCTACCTAAGATATTCACCGTTTCTTCATCCCAAATCGAATTTAAAATAGGTATTGCTTGTTTCTGGTAGGTTTGATCGCCCCACCTGCTAGAGGCTAAAATTAAAGCCAGGGCAATATCAGAATCAGCATCAGAAGCACTATTAATTCCTCCGTTAGGCATAAATCCATAAGATTTATCTGGCCGCTCTCCCCACTTCCAGCCAAAAAGCTTATCACTTCTTTGCAAATTATTTTTTGTCCAATTCCATATCAAATCGAATGTAGGTTTGTCATCAACCCAAACTGCACGTAACATTGCATAAGACTGACCTTCAGAGGTAGTTATATCGTGCTGTGAATGATCTAAATTCCTACCATTTTTATTTATAAACTGAACTTTATATCTATCCCAGGATGAAGTCAAAATTGAGTATGGTGAGAATATACGTACTGTTTGATGATAAATACTTACCCTATAGATAGCATAAAATAATACAATAAGTACCAAAAAAAATAATAATAAGGCAAGTTCTTTCTTCATAAGATTAGACTATCTTTTATTTAAAAATATACAAACAGTGCGGTAGATTAGAGGATCAATAATCATTAAACGATTTAAATTTTTAAATACCTCCTGATGATAAAAATTCGAGTCTACTCTATCTTTAAAATTCATCCCTATATCTGCCGCATCAGATATGCTGTAGCTTAAAAAAAATAATCCTAAAATAAACCACAGTGATATCTCTTTATAAATACTGCGCTCATATAACTTCTTCATAATCTACAAGCACCGATATTAAATAATTAGGGAGTAATAAACAAAATATAAAATAATTAAGGATCCTGAAAGAAGATTAATGCTAGGTTTGGTAAATGAGTAACCAAGCTTTATTGAGAGCTATAGTCCTGTAAGGTAGCGCTAACATTTCTTTGATTCCCATTGTTCCAAATAACTAAGTTTAATGTATCCCCTACCTTTTTTCCTGTAATAATATTTGATAGTTTAGATTCCGAATCTATTGGCTGACCATCAGCTTTGACAATAATATCGCCCTGTACTATTCCTGCCTTATCAGCTGCTGAATTAGGTACAACTGATTCAACATAGTCTCCTTGAGGAACATTGTCCAAAAGAGCCAAATCACGAGCCACGAATTTATAACTTACCCCTAAGAATGGCCAAGAAATAGTTCCATTTTTGACAAATTGATCAACTATGGTTTTGACTGAATTGATAGGAATTGCAAAACCGATATTTTGAGCACCTTGAGTAGTAGCAACATTTACTCCAATTACCTGTCCGGCTAAATTAAGAAGTGGTCCTCCTGAATTACCCGGGTTAATTGCTGCATCTGTTTGAATTAGGTTATCCAGGTTTTCAGAGGTTCCTGAATAAGGATCTCCAGCTACCACCCTTCTCCCTAAACCTGAAACTATTCCTGTTGTAACTGTATTTGTATACTGTCCCAATGCATTACCGATCGCTACAACATCTTGACCTACTTGAAGCTTAGATGAATCACCTAGTGCAAGAGGTTTAACATCGGTTGAGTTAACCTGAACAATAGCCAAATCTAAGATAGGATCTCTATAGATCTTTTTAATTGAATATTTTTGGCCATCTTTAGTTACCACATTATACTCAGCAGTAGTATCAGAGACTACATGTCTGTTTGTAACGATAATTCCTGGACTTACTACAAATCCAGTTCCAATAGTTCCAGTCTGAGTCTGAGGAGAAGAAAACGGGTCATAGGGGTTATACACTTGTTGCGTAGAGCCTATCGCTACTACTGAAGGGGATGTTTGTTTAACTACGTCAATAACAGCGTTTTGCTCTGTAACTACCTTTTCTGTTTGAGATACTGGCTGAGAGATTCCAGGAGGATTAATATTGTTGAAGGGAATCCATCCTTTAACTGAGGCTTGATACAACCCTACCCCTGATAGAGCTCCTAAGACAATGGCCAAAACTAAGTACGAATATTTTGGTAAGCTATTAACGCGTTTTTCTTCCATTTAACATTCTTTATCCTTTCTTCTCATTTTCCTTTATCTAAAAATAGAATACTTAATCTCCCTGAAATTTTGCTGAGAAACTAGTTCAATAATTCTAATGCCTTCTCAAGTTGTGGGTCAACTCCTGGAGTATTTCCCACAGAAACTTTTACATCAGGAGTAAGTCCAATATTATGGATCCATCTTCCATTTGGAGTCAACCATTTAGCAATAGTTATATGAATTCCAGTTCCACCAGGAAGATCTTCTGTCGTTTGGATAGTTCCTTTACCAAACGACTGTTCTCCGACTAAAATCCCTCTTTTTCTATCTTGCATCGCCCCGGAGAAAATCTCAGAAGCTGAGGCTGATCCACCGTTTATAAGTACCACAAGGGGTAGCTTTAGCATTCTCCCCTGTCTGCTAACACTAATTTTTTGAATATTTCCATGACCATCTTCTTGCTCAACAACAGTTCCATCACTTAAGAATTCAGAAGCTATATATATTGCAGCGTCAAAATATCCTCCTGGGTTATTTCGAACATCAACGATTACTCCTTGAGGTGAATCTGCTAAAGCCTGATTTACTGCTTCATCCCACTCTTTAATTGTCTGATCACCAAATGTAGAGATTGAAATATAGGCGATATTTTTCCCTGATGGAGTCTTTTTAAGCTCATATTCAACACTCTTTATAACTATAGTATCCCTTACGATATTAACTTCATGCGGAGTGTTCTGACCATTTGAAAGAAGTTCTAGAGCAACTGTCGATCCTTTAGGCCCACGGATTAAATTGACAGCTTCAGTAAGTGGCATATTCCCTATATTTTGATTATTAATCTTTAATATCAGATCTCCAGGTTTTACCCCAGCTTTTGCCGCCGGAGTTCCTTTAAGCGGAGCAATTACAACTAAATGTTTATCCTTGTTATATCCTAACTCCATACCCACGCCATCAAATTGACCACCTAATTGTTCTTTTACTGCCTGCTGTGCAGAGGGAGGAAGAAACATAGTATATGGATCCCCAATCGCAGCTACCATTCCTTGAATAGCTCCATAATAGAGTTTTTGTGGATTAAGTGCAGATTTATCCATATAGTCTTTATTAACTAAATTCCAGGTGTCCCAAAAAAGTGAGAAATCGAGATTAACCTTTTTATTCGGATCAAGCTGATTAGTAACAGAGATTGATGGCTTTAAATTTTTAACTTGAATTAAATAATCTCGGTGTCCCAGTTCCCATCCTAATACTAAAAGTAAGACACCTATAATTACATTAAATCCATTAATTTGAAAATTTAAATTTTTAAATCTGTTTTTGATATTATCTAAAACGCTAAAAGATCCTTGCTTAATTTTGGAAATATTTTCGTCCATAATTTAAACTTCTAAACCTTCAATATTATTATACGGTATCCTAATTTTCGACAAGCGTGTTTCTATTGTCACAAAGTAGGTCATAAATCCTGAAGGCATCTTTGTAGGCGTTTCATCTATCGCCAATACTTCCCCTTGAGTTCCAAAGAAAGGATTTGTAACTATCCTCACCTTCTGACCAACTCTTAAAGGAACGATCATAATATCTGGCTCTGCATCAACGACTTTTTTTATAGGTACAGAGACTTTTCGAATATATATCATATCTTCTTCTAAACTAGTTGGCAAGATAAGCTTCATTTTGTTACCATCTAAAATAGCAAATCCTTCATCAAAACTTTTTAAACACTCAAATATATCCTCTCCAATAGGAATAGAACCAAACCCTTCGGTTAAGACGATACTAATTCCAGCATCTGACCATCTTTTTTTGTTAATACTCAAACCAGCATCACAGACTTTAGCAAAATCTCGAGCATTAATTCCACCAGTAACTATCCCTTTGGCACGAACAGAGACAGCCTTTACTATTGCATCTTCAAGTAGAAGCCCTCCCCCAACAAGAATATGTTCCTCCAGATTTTCATTTATCTGTCTTGAACTAATAAATGACTCTTTTGCCCCTAAAACCTTAAGTATTCCCTCACGTTCCATTCCAGATCCATTTACTCCATGAACAATAGTTGCTAAAGTCCTAATCAAAGCAAAACCCAACGTTGGTTCGACACGGTCAACGATACCATACACTCCACTTAACAGATTAACCTTATGTGGGAGGGCTCTAATTCTCAGATCTCCACGATTATTGTCATAAAAATCAATTAATCCATCAAACGGAGAAGTAATAATTAGCGGTTTAAGGCCTAAAACATTCTCTCTTTTGGCCAAAAGCTCCCCTTGGTAAATATTCTTCCCCAGGCTTCGCTTTAAATATTTTAGAGCCTCTTTAGGATGTACTCCCAGCTTTTCTGCCAAAGGAATCGTTTTAAATCCAGTAACAGTATTTCCTTCACCAAGAGACAAAGTAGGAGTTACTTCCTGACCCTCTTTAATGAAAAACTCACCCCTACCCCCAGCTAATTTTCTTTTAACATGAAGTACAACTCTTTTTTCAACTCTGACCCTGCTATTTATAAAAAGGCTCATAATTTAAATAAATACTTTATCTTCCTAAACTAAAATCTGCTTCTCTTAAATCAACTATAATTCCAACTTGTCCTCCATATACCTCTCGTTCAAAAAAGTTTTGATTTTGGATTAAAACTCCCCTAGTACAGTCAAACCGGATATCTACCATAGTCGGAAAAGATAAGAATCTTTTCACTTCACCCTCTTTTACTTCATATTCTTTATTTGCTATATCGATCTTCACTGAACCATTTTTCGCTACCTTCTCTGGCCTAATTAATGTTCCCACATTCCTTCCTCCTAACGAATTTTCCATCTCCACAATTGTCACAACTCCTTTGGGGTCTAGTACCTCAACAAAAAGCATTACTAACTCACCTATATTTGGAAATCTGGTAAAGCAATTTCCTGGGATAAATATTTTTTGAACATTTTTTTGATAGTATCTTAAAGAATTAAGTTTTATAGCCAGTTTCATCAAGATATATTCCATCTTTTGGTCTTCTTCAGAAACTGCGACAGATTGAGGATAGATTAATAGATTCCCTAGCTGATTCTCTAAAGAAACTCCGCTTAATCTATCGGGAATCAAGGATTGGATCATATCTAAAGTAACATCTTCAATTTCAGGTATACAACTCGATAACCCCTCCAATTTAGGCATATAAATTAAGTTTACAGTTTCTCTCAAACCCTGTACAGCTGTTTCTTAATCTTTAAACTGAAAGTAAATTATTAAAAAGAAGTTAAAAGAATATTATTTTAATAAAGATAATGTTAGGCTCTTACTAAAAAAGGAATCATTGCCAAATGCCTGGCATACTTTATTTGTTTTCCCAACATTCTCTGGTGTTTAGCGCAGTTACCATTTCTTGACCTAGAATAAATTCTACCCCTATCACTAACATACCTTTTAAGAGATGCAACATCTTGATATGAAGGTTCAGTTTTATGTACACAAAAATAACATCTTTTCTTAGCTCGAGATGATCCCTCTGTAGATTTAGAGGGACCTTTCTCTTCAGATTCAGTGTTTGTCACTATCTTTCGTATTGGTTTTTCCTCTTTAGCGATAGAGGATACTGGAATTTTAGATTGTACGTGTTTTACGACTGCCATGTTGGTTATTATAAAGAATTTGAAGCTTGGAATCAAGCGATAGAAAATAGTTGAAAATCAGAAGGGAAGATCATCTTCAGAAACAGTTTCCGTTTGAGATGCTGCATCTTCATTTTCTTCTTTTACCTTAGGTTTAGTTTCTTCAACACTTTCCTTAGGGATTTCATTACCTGTTTTAGCTGACCCATTTGACTTTGATTCGGACGATTCAGCAAATGTTTCCTCTACACTCTCTTCATCTATACTTCCTCTTGGGGTCAATACCAACATATCTTCAACTACTATTTCAGCATCACGTCTTTTTTGACCATCCTGGGTCTCCCACTCTCTGTATTGCAGCCTGCCGGAGATAAATACTTTAGTTCCTTTTTTTAACAGCTGATTACAAAGTTCCGCCAACTTATTCCAAGCAACTAATCGATGGAAATCAACCTCTTCTCGTCTTTCGCCTTCAACGACATAAGTTCTATTAGTAGCTAAACCAAATGTACAAACAGCAGCTCCTCCTGGGGTATAACGGAGTTCAGGATCTCTTGTCAAATTCCCTAAAAGCTCAACTTTATTCCAACTTCTACTAGCCATCTCTATTCAGATATATCCTTTTATCTATTCCTTTATTAACAGGTATCTTATAATATCTTCTTCTAATTTAATCTGTTTGTCAAGCGTAGGGATTTGATTTGGTTCTGCCTCAAATGTAAAATGTGCATACCAACCTTTCTTTTGTTTTTTGATTGGATAAACCAGATCTCTATTTCCCCAAATATCTTCTTTAGTTTTTTTAGCAAAAGATTTAGTTACCTTTTCTAAGATATCTTCTCTCTCTTTTTCTTGAAGATCAGGTTTTAATACCAAAGTTAAATTGTATATATTCATCTAAATGAATTCTACTAGTTTTTCTACCAAACTTCAATAAGTTCTTCTATTGATAATATTAGGTAATATCTGGAATTATTAGGCAACATTAGGTAAAATACCTCCAATGCTTATTCCTCCTAAATTTTTTCTTAATTCGAAGATTATTGAATTACTTCAGTCGATTGAAGGAAGCCGAGAAGTTATTAATTCGATTCAAATTCCTCCTGAAGTAGAAAATAATATTAGAAGAAAATCTTCTCTAAAAAGTTCGTTATTCTCCGCCCGGATTGAAGGTAATACACTAAGCTTGGAGACTCTACAAATAGGATCTTCTAAGGATCAAAAGAGAATCGAGGTTTTTAACATCTTAAAATCATTAAATATAATTAACTCCCGTGGAATCAAAAACGTAACCTCTACAGAGATTCTTAATTTTCATAAAATTTCTATGCAAGGAATATCCGATAAAGTCGACTTGGGAAAATTTAGAACTAATATGGAAGCAATCTTTAACTCATCAGGAATAGCTATTTACCTTCCTCCCCGACCAAACCAAATAGGACCACTCATCGATCGTCTAATTAAATTTATAAATGGTCCAAAAGAGTCTTTTATTCCTATCAAAGCAGCTTTAGTGCATTACTCATTTGAAAAAATTCATCCATTTTTAGATGGGAACGGGAGAGTTGGAAGGCTTCTAATGCTGATAGTTTTACAAAAATATGGATATGGAATGAAGGGTCTTCTGGCGATCGAAGAGTATTTAGACAACCATCGAAGCCAATATTACGAATATTTAGATCAAAGCGAAAAGGATGTCACTGAGTATTTACAATTTATGTTAGAAGCCATAGCCAAAAGCGCTGAGATAGCTAAAAAAGAAGTTTTGGAGAAAAAAAACGCTGATATTGAAGAATTACTTTTACCAAGGCGCAATGAAATTTTAAATATAATTAAAGATCATCAGCTAGTGACCTTTGACACTATACAGCGCAGATTTATGGCTGTAAATGAAAGAACATTAAGATATGATCTTAAAAAATTAGCTGACCAGGGACTAATTAAAAAAAGAGGAACAACTAAAGGGGTTTGGTATGAACCAGTTAAAATCTCCTTAAGCCGAAACTAACTATTTACCAAAAACTCTACAATATCTCCATCTAACATTATATATTCTTTACCCTCTATCCTAATCCACCCTCGATCCCGAGCTAATTTAAATGATCCTGCTTCAATAAGTTTTTCATAAGGTATAACTTGGGCTCTTATAAAACCTTTTTCAAAGTCGCTATGAATTACTCCTGCTGCTTGAGGAGCCTTAGTATCTTTAGCTACAGTCCATGCTCTCACTTCCTTTTTTCCAGCTGTCAAAAATGAAATTAGACCTAAAGTCTGATATGCTTTTTTGATCAAACGTTCAAGACCAGTATCTACCATACCTATCGATTCTAGATATTCCTCTCTCTCAGCATCAGAGTAATCTGCTAGCTCTTCTTCCAATTTAGCAGATATTACAATCGCATTTTCATTAACTCTTAATTCATCTATTTTAGACACTAATTCCTGCTCAGATACGTTGTATACATCAATTCTTGGTTTTATAGTAAGCAACGGAAGGGTTTTAAACCAAAATTCTATCCTCTCATCACCAATTTCGTAATGACCAAGTATCTTTCCCTGCTCTAGGTTCGATT
>DAIDIY010000016.1 GCA_027451625.1 Candidatus Daviesbacteria bacterium
CCAGGTTCAGCAGATTCAAGTTTTACAGTATGTGCTGAGTTAGAGGGTGGTTATGGTAATTCGACTACTAACACAGGGAATTATGTAAGTCCAGATTCTACAGTAAATTATTATTGTTTAAGTAACCAACAATAATCTTTAGTTTTCTTGTATATCTTCTTATGTTTTTTAAGGGAAATAGTATTGAAAGTTTCTCTTTAGTAAAAGATATTTTTGTTCTGATTTTGGCCTCTTTTATTTTAATTGAAGGATATTTAATAACAAAAAGTCATTTAATTAATCTTTATGAATGCTATGGTCTAGCATTCGAATATGGAAGAAGTTTTTTTTTAAATGGTCATGCTGCTTATAGTAGTTGTTTAAGTACTGTACTGCCCCAAAATAAGCCTTTTCACACTTTACCTAAAGAGTATCCATTTCTGGCATTATTACCTATGATGTTCGGACTTATAAATTATAAATACTATGAGACAAACTTTATGATTTTGATGATAATTATAGTAGGAGTAGTTTATTTTTATCTAAGGAAAGAGATCTCATCATCATCCGCATATTTTTTTGCTTTGTTAATAGTTTTAGGAGGATTTAGTTTGACCCTTAGCAGACTAGATCTTATTGCTGGGGGTTTAATTCTTCTAATCCTAATTTTTGCTAGAAAAGATAAGTTTATTCTCTCTTATATTATTCTAGCTTTTGCAACAGGTTATAAACTGTTCCCTGCAGTATTATTTATTCCCCTGTTTTTTTATCAGAATCGAAATCATTTGCAAAAGATTAAATATAAAGATCTGTTTCCACCTTTTATCTTTTTTGCCCTTAGCGGATTTTTTTTATTGCTTCCGCTTATTTTTAACTATTTGGATGCATTCTCACCCCTTTATTATCAACTGAATCGGCCAATTCAGATAGAGTCTATATATTCTAGTATCCTTTATCTTATATCTTTGACTCATCTTATATCTCTGTGTTTTTTTAATAGTTTTGGCTCTTTTAATATAGGAATTATAGCTCATCATAAATGCTACTCAGGGGGGGTATTGATCACTATCTTAGAAATTGCAGGATTAGTTTTTCTTGGGGCAGCATATATCCTCTCATCTAGACTTTATCTTTTAAAAAGGATTTCATTTGAAAAGCTGATCTTAATTATTCTCTCAGTACTTATACTAACTGATAAGGTCTTTAGTCCCCAGTATTTGCTTTGGATATATCCGACAGTAGCTTACGTGATTAGACCAAGATCTAGATACTTTTATTTTTGGATAATTATTGCCCTGCTTACAAGCATAATTTATCCTTTTTTATATGGTGATACTGTCTTTAACTTTCATATCCATTCAGCCAATTTGTTTTTGGGTACGATTTTACTAAGAAATACAGTCTTAATTATATTTTTGATTTTATATATTTTAGATTTTGCTAAATTCCCTCGGTACTCAAGATTTAATCCAAAAACTCAAGTTTCTCTGTAATTTTAAACTCATTTTCTGCTTTTTTCTTTTTATTTAATCCTTGGTAAGCTAAATATAAATTATAATGTAAACTGTAGTTTGAGTAATCAAGCTTTATTGCTTTTTTTAGATCTATTACAGCTGCATTGTAATTTTTTTTTATAAGATTTAAGCTTCCTAAGCTTGCATAAGCCCTGTAATTAGTCGGATCGTACTTAATGCTTAGTAAAAGTTCTTTTTGAGCTTTGTTCAGTTCATGTTTATCCAAATATGCTGTCCCTAAATTTAAATGTGTCATCGAATCATAGGGTGCAAATTTTAGAATCTGTTTAGATAAAATAATTCCTTGATTAAACTTTTTTTCTTCCAGGTAAGATGCGTCTAAATTGTTTTTGGCTAAAAGTTCTGCTGGAATATCATCTTTTTGAGTATATGCTTCTCTGGTCCATAAGCTTACTTCATTTTTATATTCTCTATTCCTAACTAGTGTAAAAGTTGTATACATAATACATAAAGATAGAAAGATTGCTGGAATAACTGAGGATAAATATTTCAATTTTAATATTTTTGTAATTAAGATATGCAATTTATATAGAATAAAAGCTAAAAATATACAAAATCCTACAGATGCTAAATAGTTGTACTTGTCATTTCTGATTGATCCTTGAGGAAAAATACTCATAACTGGAAGATACGATAGAAGCATAAAAGATAACGAAAACGAAACAGCTGGATATCTTTGAAATATCAACAAAATTATACCTATAAGCAAAGATAACGTTGCAATAGGTACAAGAAAATCAAAATAAAAAATAATATTTGCAAGAGCTGGATCACTGAAGCGAAGTTTATTATAAAAAGGAACATAGAGCTGTGTAATATGAGAAGGTAACGAGTAGTAGGTATATAGAGGTTGAGGATATATTAGTTGTTTTAGATAATCAAAAATTAATTCAGGAGACTCTATCCTCGCTCCATGATAAACACTGATGTATGTTTTACCTAGTAAATTGAGTCTTGATTGAAAGCCTATGGCATTTAGTCTTAAGAGAGCATAAATTATAGCTATTAATATAAATGGCAGATAATAGATGAGTCTTTGTTTTATATTTTTTAAAGTTAATCTTTTAAAGGAGATATCATATAGAACTAATAGAATCGGCAAGGTAAAGGTCATTTCGTAAAACATAATTGCTATGAATGTATTAATGTATACTCCTAAATACACAAATAAGGGTCTTCTTGATTCTTCCGCTTTTATATATAGATAAAAAGCCATTAGAAAAAAAATAATCCCGGCTGTGTCAAAACTGGTTGTAAGGAAAGTGATTGATTCAGTATGTAAAGGGTTTAATCCAAAAAGGACTGCAGCGGCTGTTGATATAAGTTTATTTTTGGTTAACTCATAGCCTATTAAAAATACAAATAAAGTACAGATTAAATGAATCAATAATGCTTGGAGATGGTATCCTAAGGGATTTAATCCCCAAAGTCTGTAACTTATAACATATAAAAGGCTACGGAAAGGACGATAAACTCCCTGTTGACCGTCGGGAAGATCCCCTTTAAAAATAAGACTGGGAATATTATAAAGATACCTTGTTTCCTGCCAATTTAAAATAAAATCTTTATCATCAAAAACAAATCCATTTGCAAAGGTGTTTGAGTAGGCAAAAACAGTAAACAAGATGATCACTATAAATGGAACTAAAGGATAAATTTTTTGAAATAAGATAGGAAGTCTTTTTAGAATAGAACTTGTGTTGTTGCTTCTCATAAATTTTTAATAATCTTTTTTAGGATTATACTATTGTTGACAAGGAAAAGTTAAACTACAATAAATTAATTTGAATACGAATCTTCCTAAACTATTATCAATCTTAATATTAACGATTATTATTTCTATAAGTCTATATTTAAGATTTATTCCTCTTATTGAAAGTCCACTTCCAATTAACGACGGAGGATTATTTTACAAGATGACTGTAGATCTAGTTGGTTCTAAATTCTTATTGCCGAAATATACTAGTTATAATAATTTAAATATTCCATTTGTTTATCCTCCTTTGGGGATATACGTTTTGGGAATAATATCTTCTTTAGCTAAAATCTCCCCTTTCGCGATAATTACTTTTCTACCGACTTTGATTTTTATTTTTTCAATAATTATTTTCTACTACTTATCTTATAAATTTTTTAGAAATTTATTTGCAGCTCTTTTAACGACAACAATATATGCTTTTATGCCTAAGAACTATTTGTGGATAACTATGGGAGGAGGAGTTACTAGAGCTTGGGGAGAGATATTTGCTATTACAACTTGCTTATTTACTCTATTTTTAATAGAGCAAAAAAGTCGAAAATGGATTTTATTAGTAAGTTTATCTTTAGCCTTGACTACTCTTAGTCATTTGGCTTGGGGCTCTTTTGCCGCTCTATCAATTATTTTAATAATTTTAGGTTCCGGACAAAAAGAAAAAATAAAAAGTATAGGGTTAGTCTTTTTTCTAGGATTTTTATTACTTCTTCCGTGGCTTCTAATTCTATCTTGGCGTTTTGGTATCTCCCCTCTTAGTGCAATGCTATCATCTTTCTCCGCTGATTCATTCTCGACTGATTATTTTATATTAATTCATAATTTTACTCTCGAGGCAACTCTTCCTTTAATTGATATTCTTGGTCTCTTGGGGTTTGTACTGGAGTTATCTTCTTTTTCTTTCCTTCTTCCGGTCTGGTTTATATTGACTTTCTTTTTAGACCGCCATGACGCAGGAAATATCGCAGTAATACCTTTTGCATTATTAGCAGGTAAATTTGCAACTTTTTCTATCGCACTGCCTTTCCAAAAGAATCTTAGTAAATTAAACTCCAAAAAATTATTTTTTTATCTTAAGCTAATTTTACCTATAAGTGGTGCGAGCATTTTATTTTTTATAATATTTTTGAACTCGGCTCAATCATGGCAATATGAAGTACAGCTATCAAAAGAAGATATCTCTACAATCGCATGGATTTCTAAAAATATTAAAATTAATAAAAGATTTTTAATTCTATCGCCTAATACTATAGATCTCTCTTGGGGAAGCGATTCGCTCTCTGAATGGTTTCCTGCTTTAAGTGGCAATCAAAGTCTGCTCACCCTTCAAGGGAGGGAATGGTTATCAAAAAATAATTTTTCTCGGACCTTCAATTCAATGAAAGATTTATCGTTATGTAATCCTCTCTTTATATCATGTCTTAAATATTGGAGTTTAAAAGAAAATGAATCATTTGACTATCTTTTAATATCAGATTTCAATTATCCGAAATTCGGACCATTAATCTATTCGCTCTCCCAAGATAGATCATTTAAATTAATATATAAGAACAGCTCAGATTTAATTATCAAAAAAGTTAATTCAAATTTTATCGTACCTAATCACCGTAATTGACAAGAGTCACTCCAGTTGAAGATAATGAGTATATGCCTGCTCGAGGTTTTACATTAGTAGAACTTATGGTTGTAATAAGTATTATTGCAATCATTGCTACCGTTGGACTTATTATGTACACTCAAGCTGAGGCATCAGCAAGAGATAGTGTAAGAAGAGAAGATATCATAAATATAGCCACTGCGATCGAAGCTCATCATAATCTGACTAATAATTCATATAACTTTACAAATTCGGATTTAAGTGATGAATTTCCCGAAACTCCCAATGCCCAAAACGGTAAAGATCCGATGGGAAATTATTATATAATGTATACAACCACGACCATAGGTTCGATAGCTCTGCCTACTAGTTGCACTTCTTCTGGATATGTTCCTTTGCCTACTCCAGTAGCAAGCGGTGGAGAATTAAACTCAGGTACCGCTAAAGCGTGGATGTTATGCAGCTGTAATCTGGAAGCATCATCTCCAAATATTTTTTGTAAAGGAAGTACTACATCCCAATGATAAGAAGAGTTCAGTTGAGATACTTAACGATCAATCCCTTGGGGTTTACATTAATTGAGCTTTTGGTAGTGATCTCAATTATTGCTATTCTTACTTTGGTTTCTTTATATGCGTTTCTTAGTGTTCAAAAGCAAGGAAGAGATGCTAAAAGACAATCTGATTTAAGAGTAATTCAAGGTGCTTTAGAACAATATCATTCTGATCAACAATTTTATCCTTATTCTAATGCTGCTTCTGCTTCTAATAATTGGCTAGCTGCTTCTTCGCTAACTAATGCAGCTGGAAATCCTGCTTCTCCGACTCCTACCCCCGCTGTAACTTATTTAAAAGATGTTCCGTCTGATCCTAACTATACTAACGGATATGTTTATCAAGCCGTCCCTCAGGGTTGTGATAATTCAACTACGATGTGTAATTCATATTGTCTTTATGCTTATCTTGAAACTTTGGGATCAACCACCGCTTTTGCTTCTGGATGTAACGGATCTATAGCCATAAGTGGTGCTCCTGGTGGTAATGCCAATTATTCGATCTCTTCTCCTTAGTTGATTGGCTCTAAAAATGAACTAAGTTTTATGAAAAACATTTTTAATAAGTTTTTAAATTCTAAAAATAATAAATCTTTTTTTTTAAATAATCCATTTGGATTTACTTTAATCGAGCTGCTTGTTGTTATGACTATAATCTCCATCTTAAGTTTTTTTGGCCTCACAGTCTATAGATCTGTTCAAGCTCAATCAAGAGACGAAATAAGAAAAAGTAACCTAAATAGTATTGAACAATCTCTTGAATTCTATCGATCAAGAAATGGTGGAAATTATCCCCTGTCTCTTACAGATCCAACTTTTAGCGGATATCTTAATCCTGTACCGAAAGATCCGCTCTTCGGAACTCAGTATATCTACTCCCCCTCGGGAGGAAATAGCCAATATACACTCTGCTCAGTACAAGAGATAAATCCTACTCCCCAAGCTTCTTTACCATCAGTATGTCAAGGAGCTGGAACATGTGGCAGCGGAAATGAATGCGGCTTTTCAGCTGGATCACCATGAAACAAAAAATTATTGATTTACCAAATCTATTCGCGTATTTTAAAGCCCCATCAGGTTTTACTTTAATCGAGCTTTTAATAGTTGTAGCGATAATGATAGTTATGACAATATTGGTTCTGCCGCTTTACGGTCAGTATCAAAATTCTCAAAGTTTAGTCGAAGAAACTTCTAATTTACAAAGCATTTTAAGACAAACTCAAAATAAAGCATTAAGTGGAACTAACTGTACAAATGGTGATAAATCAGAAAGCTGGCAAATTGAACTAGATAAACTCTCATCTCAACAAAGCGGATCTAATTCGGATTCATATTATGCTATCTCTGGATCTGGATGTTTAA
>DAIDIY010000017.1 GCA_027451625.1 Candidatus Daviesbacteria bacterium
CCAGGTTCAGCAGATTCAAGTTTTACAGTATGTGCTGAGTTAGAGGGTGGTTATGGTAATTCGACTACTAACACAGGGAATTATGTAAGTCCAGATTCTACAGTAAATTATTATTGTTTAAGTAACCAACAATAATCTTTAAAACTTTGAGAAAACTAACTCGGGATATATAATCTTTTTTGCTCAGCTAAAAGTTCGGAAATCATCAACTAGTGCCAGATTAATAAACTTATATATTAATGATTTCCGAACCTATAAAAATATGATATAACTCAATTATGGCTGAATTCACTACGGAAAAAGGTGAAGTTAAGGAGCTTTTACATTTTCGACAAGAAGTACAAATAAATGAACTTCCGTATATTTTTGAAGGAGATATACCAGAAAAACCAGATGATTTTGAATGGTTTGTAAGTATACCTGATTATAAAGTTGAAAGAGCAGGAATTGAAGAAAGAATAAAAAATGGCGACCTTAATCCTAACTTTGAATCTCACTACGCAATGTATGACCTTGTAGGACCCAGAGTAGGAATTTTAGATATTGATAAAGTACAACCTAAGGATCAAGCTCCCTCGATTGGAGTATCGCTTATAGCAAGCCATACGGAACACTTTGCTCTATACTCCAGTTATTATGAAGCTAAAGGTATTGGGAGTTTTCTCCTTGATAATTTATGTGCATTAGTCGATATAAAAGGATGGAGAATCTACCTTGCACCTTCAGACAGAGGATGGGGGCTAGGCCAAAGTGATTTAGTAAACTGGTATAAGCGGCGAGGTTTTAGGCATTCTGGTGAATTTTCAAAAGATATGCGTGCTAGCTTTGGAGGGATGCAACGGACATCACAGGTTCCTAATCGATCTCAAGTTATAATAGGTATACTTAATTCACATGGTGTCAATCTGCCTCAAGGACTAAATAAAATTATTGAACCTTCAATATCTGATCTGCGACCTTTTGTTAGATCCCGTGTAAAAAAATAGTTCCAAAATACTCAATAATCCTCAGCATTTAAGCTTGTTTCCAGATTCTATACTATTTTCTTAGTTAGTTTGTACTAAGCCGTTCTCACTATGGCCAAAGATTTAGAATTTAACGTTCTAATAGAACAAAATGAGAGTAGAGTTTTTGTAGGTTCTGTTTCAACTACTACTGGATGTCATGCATAAGGAAATATTGATGAGGAAACCATCAAGTTATGCCTTGAAGTAGCCAAGGAAGAAAAGATACAAGGATAAAATAGATTTTAGTGAAGTATCAGATAGAAAACCTCGTTTTCTTGGAGTAATTTATTCTATATTATCCCAGATAAACACCACTTTTTGTAAAACCATTTTTAAGATCTTCAATCAAAGTCTTAGTTAAGAATTTGGGGAATAAGTTTTTGGGTAGATGATTTATGTCTAACCATTTTTGAGTATGAGAGTCAGAAAACTCAGGATCTATCTTTCCTTCTATCCCTGAATATTTATTTAAAGTTCCTAAAATATAAAATTCAATGTTATGCTCATTTTCCCCTATAATATAGTCACGGATATAAAGTATTCTATCCATTTCAAAAATATAATCATCTCCACATTCTTCTTTGATCTCTCTTTTACATGCTTCTGCGATAGTTTCTCCAAATTCTATTTTTCCACCTATATAGAAGAAAAAGTCTTCTTTAGAGGTATAAGTTACTAATAATTTACCATTATGGATGATTATTAATCTAACTCTAGGCTTAATCCTTTTTATGTCCTCTTTTGATTTCATATATTACAGAATGATAATTTTAATAAATACAATATGGATTACCTATTCGGGGAAGCTTTCTTCTAATAAGTTTCATTTCGACCTTAAGTTAGATCTCATAAATTATTTAAGAACATTTCATTTTTAGAATTTAAATATAAAATGTTACGTATATTATTATACGTAGTTTATATTAACTGATCTATTCTTTAGTATCAACTATAGTTTTGATAAAAAGCTCCAGCAAGTCAACCAGTGTTAGCAAAATATTTAGTCTCAGGTAATTGTTTAATAACTATTTTAGCTTGATGAATATCAAAGTAAAGAGTAAAAAGATTTGATAAGGATCTACTACTTCCTCAATATGACAAAGGAATAGCTTATTTTGGTTTAAGATGCCGTGATAGTGTCACGATTTAGATAAGAGAAGTCAAATTAGTTCCAGTAAATATTGCTGCCAAAGAAAGTTTTTCTTGTTATTTCTTAATCTGATCTTCTGATAGTATCTTTTTTAGTTGGTACATAGCTCTCATTTACTAAATTTTCGCCAATTTTTTAGATTACCCTAAAGTACCCTATTGACAATATTTTGAAGATATGACAATGATAGATTATCAAGCAAAAGGAATATGAGAAAAGATCTGCCCAATAAAGAAAACACTGCAAAAGGTTTCACGTTAGTTGAGTTGATGGTGGTGATAGCGATAA
>DAIDIY010000018.1 GCA_027451625.1 Candidatus Daviesbacteria bacterium
GTTCCTTCTGTAACTGCCATTCCTAATTCAAAAAGATCTGTTTTTATGCTTGGTAATAATACTTGAGCTTCCGGATCACCCCATCTAGCATTAAACTCAATCACATAAGGCTTTAACTCATTATTTATTCTTACTAACATACCGCCTAAGTAAAGAACCCCTTTATAAATTCTGCCTTCGGAGGCTAAACCATTCAAAACTTTCTTAAAAATATCTTTTTGGATTTTACTTTGTAACTCTGTATTCAATACTAAAGGCGGTGTACTACACCCCATTCCGCCTGTATTTTCACCTTCATCGAAATTAAAAATTCTTTTATGATCTTGAGCATCACCTAAACAAGTAAGAGTGTTACCATCAGTTATGTAAAAAGTTGAGAACTCTTCACCTTCTTCATTATTATCACCCATCAACCATTCTTCTACTAAGAAAGTTCTAGCACTATGTCCAAATTTTCTGATTTCAGAAACTCTTTTGACAGCCTGATTAATAGATTTTGCAGGAAGAACTGCTTTACCTTCGGCTAAGCCATCAGCTTTAATAAACCATCTTGGATCTTGTTGTTGTCTTAAAAAAGCTATTGCTTCATTTTCTGATTCAAAATCCCAATATCTTGGTTGTAATAAACCAACCTTTTTTCCTAACCTTCTACTATAAAGCTTACTCCATTCAATTTCACCTGAAAGTTTTCTAGGACCTAATACTCTTATACCTTCTTTTTGTAGCTCATCTACTAAACCTGCAGCTATAGCATTATCTTGCGCAACATCAACTAAGGAAACCTTTCTCTGTTTGCATATTCCTACAATTTCTTCAACATCTGTAGTAGCTAATCGAGGAAATGTTTGTACTTTTTTGTCTGTAACCATTTGCATAAAGTCATTACCCGGGATTGCAAGAATCTCACCTATATGAGGACTTTTTCCATAACTATCAACTAAGCTAGTACCTCTACCTCCAGTATCTATTACAGCAACTACTTCTCTCATAATTTGAGTATATCAAAACTTATAGTAAGGATAAAACTTAGCAAAAATAGTTTCTTTATAAAAAGAAAAACTCAAGAAAACTAATTTGGCAATATACTGGAAATTGAGTTTAAAAGTTCGAATACAATTCGAACAGCACGTTTAGGCATCTCGTTTGGTGATCCCTCAGTACTTTTTTTGAACAATTTAGATTTGTTAACCAATTGGATGTATATCAAAGATATAAAGATCTTAACTAAATCTCTTGGCCATTTACTGCATCGGTTAAGCTCTGAAGAGCTATTTCAGCAATAAGAAAATCGTTTGGTTGCATCGGAGACAGTACAAATTTACCTCCAACCATTGGTATTTGATTAATTTTAAGTGCGAGTCTATTATCTTCAATTTCCAGAGGCAAGTATGAAACTTTTCCATAGTTACCATGATTATCAAAATAATATTCAGTCATCAAAAATAAAGGAGATACAAACGTTCTTTCCATAAGTTCCTCTAATTGCGATATAGTATCAATATCTGTATGAAGAGCGACATTTAAGAATCGATTTGTTTGTACGCCTATAACCTCTCTTACTATTTTCCATGGAAGTTCCAGAGGATCCTCATTAGATGATGTTGGATCTATTACATCTTTATACAAAATAGTTCCAGTACCTCTTTCGTAACTCTCAAGAGTAGTTCGTCTATCATCTTCAATATTAATATATCCATCATTACCTCCAAGATGAACTCCCAGCTTAGGAGTTCTATTTCTTCTCGTAATAAGAGCCCTAACTTGAGTTGTAATCCTATCTTCTATTCCCGCAAATCGTTTTGCTTCTCTTCGAGCCGCTTGTTCATTAAATAAAGGATTTTCCGGAGTTTTCATATTAATGTACGGATTATAAAAGATTATTTAAATCAATTCAACCACTATAGGGTTGCGCATGATAACAAGAAGGCGCCAATTCTCATTGACTTTTTATATTCTTAAAGTGAAAAATAAATAGTACGGTTTGTATATTTTAATCCCTTCATTAAGTCTATATATCAATCTATTCTCAATACTAAAAAGGAGAGCGTCATCTTCCGTAGGCGACCTGGAATTAGAATCAAAGATTGGTTTCCTATGATATTGTATAATGTTTTATATGATAATGACAAAATCAGAACCATTTACAAAAGAGGAAATTAAAAAGTTAAGAGAACAATTTGATTCTTATATCAAAACTGTTATTGATGTTGAAAGTAAAACTTGCTGTGCCGGTATGGATAGACACTTTGAAGGAGAAAAAATATTAATTGATCAGGGAAGTATTCAATCCAAAATTTGGGGAGGAGGTATTGATCTTGATGAAAAAGTGATTGATTTTAATTCGTTTATCAACATTAGACCAACGGACAATAATACAAGCAATGAAATACAAAATGCAGAGATTAGATTGTTATTCGAAAAACTAATGAAGTATTTTTTTAAAGAGGTATATGGATAACAAAGTTATACTTTCCTCATTGGCCATGGACTTAAAAAGAGTTGCACTAGGGTATTATAGAGGATCATTAAAAATGGCTGACCGTTTTCTTGATGAAGCGTTAAAAAGGTCTAGAGAAGTTGATATGACAAGGATAAAACCTGGTCTTAAAAAAACTTTAGAGAGAATCAAAGATTTAGAACATCAAAACGACAAAAGCAAGGCGGCAGAAGACGCTCTTCTATATAGCACTCTTATCCAAAACGCTGCCCTTTCCAAGAATCTATGAGCCAAGTATTCAAATATTCAAACCACTTATCGATGCTTATTTTACAATGTATGATACACCCACGGCAATATATTCAAGGATTTAATTTTTAGTGTTAGCCAGAGATAGTTAAGTTTGTGGTTACTTTTTATTCAGGTCTTGTAGGAGGTGGAATGACTTTTGAGATAACTAGCCCCATTACAACTCCCTGCGCCACTCTTCTTTTCATATCTGGATCTATAATAAATTCCTGCGTTATTGGTCTTAGGCCTAAAACTTCTGCAAGTAAAGTTGTCGCATCCATCGGGAATCCTGCTTCACGTCTATTTTCTAATACTCTATGTGTCGTAAAGCCGATTAATGTTCTGAATCTATCATCTAGCTCTTCTTCTGAGTCAATTTCACTTTTAAGTGATAACATAGCTGGGACACCTTCTTGTACTAGTACCCTTAAATACTCATGAAAATCTATCATACCACGTGTCTTTTCATCGAACAAATCAGCAGGAGATTTAAATGGATCACCTTCGCTATGTGCCATAGTTAAGGATTATATCATAGAATTATTGTAAAATCTAAGCCAGATCGAATCGCAGTTTAGGGCTTGAATACAAGATAACTAAATAAATTTCGGCGGCTGTAGAATTAGGTGAACCACCTGTCTAATGGGTGGCTCCCAATCTTCGAAAGTTTACTGGGTGTTTACAAGAAACTCATGAAGATTTCTATTGAAGTTTAAGATATAATAATAACTGATGTATAATCAGAAACTTCCTTCTTATGTTATTAAATATTTCTGGGGTGATGACGTAGAACAATTAAATATTGAGAAAAATAGGCAATATATTGTTCAAACAATATTAGAAAAAGGTGATCAACAAGCCGTTCGTTGGTTGTTTTCTCTACTTGATCGACAAACTATAAAAGACATTCTATCTTCGATTAAGATGGATAAAAAATCCGAGCGTTTTTGGGAGATATATTTATCTGAATTACATGAATATTCATACTGAGACAATCCCACAATCTACAAAAGAGGTATTAAGTAAAATTAAACATCTTTCTGCTTTGAAAAAATTCTATTTAAGTGCTGGTACGGCTCTTTCATTACAGCTTGGGCATAGAGAATCTGAAGATTTGGACTTTTTTAACGGAGAGCAATTTGATCCTCAAGTAGTGCAACAACAACTTTTAGAAGTAGGTAGTTTAGATAACACAGAAATTTCTCTAGGAACACTTAACACCTTCTTACAAGGTGTAAAATTACAATTTTTGTATTATCCATATCGATTACTTGAAGAACCAGAAATTTGGGATGGAATTTTCATATCGTCGGTTATTGATATCGCATGTACAAAACTTATTACGATCTCAATGAGAGGTAGTAAAAAAGATTTTGTTGATCTGTATGTCATATTGCAAACGATAACTTTACAAGAACTATTTAAAAAATTGGATGAAAAATACCAAGATATTAACTATAATCATACTCATATTTTAAAATCACTCGTTTACTTTGAAGATGCCGATAGACAACCTATGCCGAGAATGCATATCGCTTTAAATTGGGATGAAGTAAAAAGAGTTATTGTGGAAAAAGTGAGAGAATTTAAATTTTAGTAAATCTGCGGAATTAATATTTCTATGAATAAACTTTATCATTTTAGTCCAGTCAAAAATGAGCTAGCGCTAGATTAAACATTTCAATACATCAGCATAAAATATTTCGGAGTTCGTACTATAAATCCGTATCAGATGCAGATTGTTGTGGGATTATAAGCTAGATGATTGAGGAAAACGGATGAACAAAGCTTCTCATGTTCGTACAGAGAGGACATGTTTTAAGTTATGGCACCCAGAACTGGTGTAATACTTTGATCCTAACTATAGATACGCTATTAACATCTTATTCTTTAGTCATCTAGACTAGAACCTTTTTCAATCTCAAAAAGGAAGAAATATACTAGACACAATTACATTTAGTGATGGAAATACCAAAGTTTTTGATGTGGGCTTATTTGGTGTTATAAATTATCCATTAACTGATAATGCATATAAAAATAACTGCCTTTATAATTCAGGTTCGTGTGACCTTCGATGGCTGAACACTCAACCATCATCAATCAACTTAGAGATAGTTAATAGCATCCCTATTCTGCGTGTTGTTTTTGATAATTAAAAGGAAAATGGAAGTAATACACCTCAATTTTTTAGTTGCTACTATCTTAAAAATCCTCAGAATAATTTAATTGTTTTTAGTACCAACGCATTTCAAAACTTTACGCAGCTAAAGGATGCTATAGACCAAGTACTTTCAACTCTTACGTTTAGAAAACGGGGAGTGGCACCAGATTAGCTTAAAAAAAAGGTTGATGATTGATAAAAATATACAATTTAAATTCAAAGTGAGCCATCTATCCAATGGGTCGCACCAAATATATAACTAACCTACGACCTCACTGTCGGATATCTAAGTAAGGTAGGTTAGAAAAAATTCTATTTTTTTTGATACCAGCTCCATAAAATTTCATATATAATCGACTAATGCGTCGGATAATTTTGTCTACCATTATCATATTCCTATTCTTAATGGTACTATTTGGCATATTAACAACAAAGTCCATACAAAATAATCACAATCCACATGAATCTTCTACCTCTAGTACCTCATTGAATAATGCCCAAGTTGCTCAAACATCTAATACATATATATCGCTAACGGTTTTCGCGTTTTTTTACGATTGGTATTCGGCTCCCTCCTTCACCAAAAATTACGGTCATTGGGATGGGGGTGGTTCATTTAAAGCACCCGATGATATTGAATCCAATTATTACCCCTATCTTAACCCATACAGCAGTAATAACCCGACAGTCTTAGAAACGCAGATGAAATGGGCTAAGAAGGCTGGAATTGATGTTTTAATCTTATCATGGTGGGGAAAAGGAGATTATACTGACCAAAATGTACCATTAATTTTAAGGACTGCAAATGCTACGGGTTTAAAGATCTGCTTTATGATAGAGCCTTACCCTAGCAGAACGATCCAATCTGTAGTTTCTGATATAAAATATATATACAATCAGTATGGGAATTACCCATCATTTTACAAAACTATCAGGCCAACTCTTTACGGTAACTCAAAACAAAAAAGAGGATTATTTTTTATCTACGCTCTTGACGGTGGAGAAAAAACTTCTCAGGCATTTGATTCACTACGTCATACAGCCTGGGATGGCATATTTCTTGGTCAAATGGATGATTCAAAGATGTTTAAAGATTCAAGTATTCGAGAAGAGCTATCTTACTCTCACTTAGACGGATTATTTAATTATAGTGAATATCCTAATTGGTCAACCTCAGATACCTGGCCAAAATCAAAAGATTATCTATTGGTTTACTCTATTATTCCTGGGTGGGATCACAGTAGGATAGTTAGTCAGAAAAATATCGTCCAAGCTAGGCAATTAGGCAAATATTATGATGATAATTGGAAAGAGATACTCAAGCAAAAGCCTGAAGCGGTCAGTATTTTGTCATTCAACGAATGGCATGAGGGAACTCAAATCGAACCAGCTGTGCCTCACAAAGTAAATAACTATAAATACAATAATTACCTAGGAACTTATGGATTAAATAACAAAGACTCTCCTTTTGCCTACATAAATAGAACGACGTTCTGGTCTAAACAATATAAACAATGAATTGATATAGTAGTCCTATAATATCTAGACTAAGAATCATAACTAACTTTTTATTTTATTCCTAAAACCATAGAGACCCATTGTTATTTAGGAACTAGTTTATTGTAAATTAAGAAGGATAAAGTATAGTAATTAATGGCAATAAGAAAGAGCACTCTGAGGTAATAAGGGTAAATTAACTACTGCCCTTGGAGATTGTTTACTTACCGTAGTTGTCCCAAACGAAGGATTAAATTTAGGATAACTTTGATATCCGGCAATTGATTGTGCGACTGGTTGTATTGTCAAAGAAGTACCCTCAGGTACAGAGGTTGTATAAACATATCTTCCAGAAGTAGAAGTCTGCATTGAAGAAAGTAATTTATTTCCAGGTTTGGCATAAATATCAACACGAATATTTGCTAAAACAGATTTTTGTGAAGAAAAAACTTGACTACAATTAGTGTCAGAAAAGACCGTTCCGGTGAGTGACACGATATAAATTCCATTTTGAACGTTTGGAGAAGGTGATGGTGCGTGTTTTGCTTTAAGCGTTGATAAAATTTTGTCAAGAATAATGTTTCTTGAATTCGACGGATCGTCACCAAACGGATCTGACGTTGTGAAGAAAACAAGAATTCTATCCCCAGCAAGATTCATGTAAGGGAAAATATATGCTCGTTTATATGAACCACAACAACCAAGCTCCATGGAGAAAAATGTATTTCCGTTTATTTGTATATCTTGACCGTTTGTTCCATCGTCTTTCCATGCTACTCCCTGCATTACTATATTCTGCGCAGCCCACTCTCGTGGAGTAAGAGATGTTTTAACAATGACAATGTCAATTCCATTGGCCTCAATCCCCATAGAATCAGGGAATACTGTCTTTTCATATTTATCAAGGAGTGGCTTGCAATAGCTCTCGGTTAAATATGCAGGGGGAGTTACATGGTTCACGGGATCTGTGGGTAGTTGCATACAATCGAATACATCAGAAACAATTTTCGACACAGGTTTATAGAAGGAAATTACTGGTTTTGGTAAGTAGCCTCTTTCATATTGTTGATTTACAGATTGGTATGTCGCAGGTTTAGTAAATACCAAATCTGTTCCTGGAATCGTTGTTTTCATCCCTTTTTGTAAATCCACATTAAGATCCGAGGCTAATTTCTCTTTTGTATCTAGCAGCACAAAATTATCTTGTATAGGCGCCTGTTTTTCACTCGCTATAGAGTGTTTTTGAGTGGTTACTTTTGTAAGCTCTATACCAAAAAAATATACACTACTCCCCGCTATTACTACCAATAAAAAAAAGAAGCATAGGAATAATACCATTTTTGGAACGCTTGAGGTGTGAATAGAAGGAGGTATCTTGTTTGATTGATCTAAATTAGTATTGTTGTATATGTCCATATACGACATTCCTATTGTTTCATGTCACAATAAGTGTTGTAAACAAGTAAACCAATTGAAATTATCTGACATATTTAAAGGAAATGTACATTCTGCTGTGGATATTGGTTTTATCTCAAAACCAAATCCAGACCTTTTCCTACATGCAGCAAAGATATTAAACGCTGATCCTTGTGAATGTCTCGTCATAGAAGATGCACCGAATGACGTTGAGGCAGTCAAAAGAACAGAAATGAGATGTATTGCTTTAACTACCAATTCACCAAGAAAAAGATAGGTTTTATGCGATTTAAAACGGTAGTAAAGCTGAATTAGAATATTGGCTTCATCACGTCTTGCCACTCTTGACTGAAAGGTCCAACACCTTGTTTCCATTGAAATTGCCCCTTAGTAGGCTCCAATAATAAACCTCTATTTTTTGCTTCAGTAAAGGCATGCTTATCAGAATACATTACTCCTATGTCCTGACTTGTTAAATCTCCTTTTTCCATAGCCAATCCAAAAGCTGGCATGATATGCCAATATCCGGCATAATCCAAAAATTTCCGTCCGTTATCAAAATAATAACCCAGCAGTGAAGGTTTAGCAGGGTCACCATATAAATAAGCCATTGTAACCAAAAGATCGTCAAGGGAAGCTTTAGCAACGGTCGTAACGACAAAACGACTTGTTACATAATCTAATAAAATCTGCTTGAACTGATCCATATATAATAAATGAGAAAACTCCTTTACCAGAAGCAACCTTTTTGCCATACTGCTTGCAAGCCACATTGAGTTTTCAAGCAAAACCTGAGACGAACTAACCTTCGTTGGATCAACCAAAACTGTATTTTGTTGCGCTCCGGTTTTCTTATCCTTAAGTGCTACATTTACCCCTACTCCTGTAATACTTTCATTAAAATCGGCGATTGCTCCTATTTTCTGAACAAGGTTTGACATTCCTACTCCAATCGGATTTTGAAGTCTCGGATAAAACTGCTCTAAGGAGGTAAAATCGGTTTGTGATCTTTGGATAATTTTTCCTACTTCGTTGAAACCTGGATAATCAGTGTGCTCAATGTTTTGACCAATTTGCAGAACCAAAAACTGAGGCAGAGCTCTGTTTTGGTATGCTTCCCAACCTTGATACGGTTTTTCCTCTTGATCGTATTGTTGCCTATCTACCTCAAGCTTTACAACACTACCAGCAGCAATTGTCGCACTTGCAACAACTACAGCTTTTAGTAAATTTCTTCTGGATAATAGAGGAGGTTTTGAACCTTCCGGAGTATGTCCAGTCCCAATTACCCGTTGTTTTCCCTTATTTTTCCCTCGGGAAGACAAAACCTGAAATTCAGCAGGATATGGCATTACAAATTCTGACATATTATAGGATTATATCATTTTTGGAGATCATTTACCAAAAGTGATCAATCATTTAGATAAACTCCCACGACCTTACGGTCGAGGTTTAATCTATTCAAGTCCTAAAAGGACTTGCCCTGAATCTTTTTTCCCACTCCTCAATATATTTACTAATAACCTCTTCATTGATTCCAACTGTTGAGACAAACTATTCCTCTGACCATACTGCATCTATTCCCCAATATACCTCTTTGATGAATAGGAATTTTTGCTTCAAATATCTTGCTGTATTCTGTTTAATTACCCCCACTACTTTCCCAACTGGCATTGTTGGCGGAATGGAAATTAGCATATGCAAGTGAACCACCTGTCCAATGGGTGGCACCAAATCCTTGATAGTTTACTGCGTATCAACAAAAAACTGAAGGCTTTAGGGTTTGTTTGTATTGCAGGTAAGGTATCCATTGTTAATTTAGAGGAGGTTTCAAATGGTTAACCTCTTCAAACAGAGTTCTTTCAACTCCCAGCTTTATAACGATAGAACTTTTTATTCCCAATTCGTTAAGGATTTAATAGCTAGCAAAAAAGAGGTAATAATAGAAAGTCCTTATATTACCGCTACCCGCTTAGAAATACTTACACCAATCCTTGAAAATTTGTTAAGAAAAGGAGTTAAAATTCATGTATTAACCAAAGATCCAGGCGAACATGATGATGAATATCTTTGTCATCAGGCTACAAATGGGATACTTGATTTAATGGATAGAGGTGTCCATATAGTATTGGTCAAAAACAACCATCATCGAAAAATAGCCATTATTGATAAATCAATTTTGTATGAAGGGAGCTTAAATATCTTATCTCAAGCTCGAAGCCAAGAAATCATGAGAAGAGTGGAAAATAAAAAATTGGCTATGGAAATGTTCAATTTCCTGGGTTTAAAGAAAATTCTTTAATCACTCAAGCCTATACTATATAATACGAACTATGGCTACTTCAAAATATACAGAAAAAGAGATTGAATGGGCTATCAACGAGCTCCAGAAAAAGCATCCCGAGAGAGCTAATCGTGAGCAGGCAATTAAGTTTCTAGATTCATTAGGTGAGCTTGGCAGCTTTATAGTCAATACTATAGAAGAGGATAAAAAATCAGGCAATCTAAAACAAAAACCTAAAAATTAGTTACTTTAATGGAAAGGGTATCTTAAGCTCTTTACAGATCGCTTTAAGTGTGTCATAAGAAGGTTTTGCTCTTCCTTGTTCAATTCTTGCATAAGAATTTGTAGTGATTCCTATTTTTTCTGCTATATCCGCTTGGGTCAAGCCTAACTTTCTTCTTATCTTTTTAAAGTTCTTTAACTCGTTTATATCCATAATTATTAATTCTCTTACTTTATTATACAGAATCCCAGATTAATATGTTGAAATTGCTCGATTTTATAAATTATTTCACTAGATATATTTTGTTATATTCTTGCTCACTTATTTGATCTTGATTGATAGAATAATACTTCTGCGTGTTATTCAGCGTGTTCTTGAATGATGCAAAGTAAGGTTCGTTATTCATTTGGTAAATTAGATTTATTGGAGTTGGAACTGATATGGGATTCTGGCTATTTATTATCAAATAACTTGTATTGTTATATGGATAAATCTCCCCAAGGTAAACATTTCCGTTAATTACTGACAAAGCAGTGATTACTTTAAGTCTGTCTGTTGAAATGTAAACATCCTTTGTTGCTTTTGTTAACGGGTTAATACTAATTAGCTTATTTGCATCATAATTCGTATAGATTTGTGTAACACATAAAACTTCCTGGTTGCTTCTTATCCATCCGTATTGACATAACGCTCCAAGATTCTGGTCATTTAAATAAGTTGTTTTGCCTTTATTATAAAGTGCACTAGTTCCATCATAATCAAGCAGTATTTTGTTAACGTTTTTGTTTTCCTTTTTTTCAATTAAGTTATAAATACTACTCGTATTCTGTTGGGGATGAATTAATAGTAAATATGGGTAATGCATGATTAGATGGTCGGGATAATGTGGTTCGGGGAGTGTTTGGTCAAAAAGATAGAGCTTATCATTTTGGATATATACAGAAGTATTTTTTACTGCTGGCGCAGTCGGTTTTTGATTTTTCAGAATAAAGAAACCTGCAATAAATATTGCTAATAGTAAAACTACGCCAATTTGCAACAATCTTCTCTGGCTTTGATTTAACTCTAGATCTTTCATAATTTTTTCTTTACCGTATATAGTTTAGCGGATTTACAACATCCCATGTATTACCATCTTTAATTTCAATTTGATAATGAAGATGAGGGCCGGTTGCATCACCAGTTTGGCCCATTACGCCAATTGCCGTTCCTGCTTTAATATGATCTCCAGTATTTACTAAAACTTTTGAAAAATGAATATTTACCGTTTTTAATGATCCTTCATCATTAATAATCTCTACTGTCTGACCACCATACTGGTCAATGAAATGGTTTACCGTACCTGTAACAGTTGCAAAGATGATTACTTGGTGATATTTCTGATAAGTTTTACTGTTTCTGTAATAATCATTTGATGGAATAAGGTCTACTCCTTCATGCTGTTTGCCAAACTCGAGATAGTAGTTTGGATCATGAAAATAGGCAGAGATAACAGTAAAATCCATATTGCTTCCTCCAAATGGATCTTGTTTAGGAATTTGGGTATCTACAAAATCTGGATCAGATTCAATAGTTGATGTTGTGGTGGAAAATTGCTGCAAGAATGACTGAATTGCGTGAACTCCTGAAAGGGTAGGAGTTATTAATATTGCTAATGCTGACATAATCAAAAATACAACAATAATGAAAAAAGTGGCTATTGCTACAAGTATCTGCCATTTAAATTTAGCTGCAATTTCTCCTGCCAGTGGTATGGGAATAAAAAGATTAACAACTGCTGCAATAATAACCTCCAATATTGTACCAATTGGATCATTTGCAATTTTTTGAAATTTTTGAGCATAGTTTATGTTTTTAAACATGTGAAATTCTGTTTTTTAGACTTTCTATGGTTAGGTACTCTTATCACTGTATATTTTTATTCTGTATTTTCGGAAAAATCAGTAAATACTAGTGGTTGTTCATATGGAAGAACTAAAATATTTGCTCTAATATGCTCTCCTTCTCGGAAAAGAAATACTTCACCAATATCCAAATGCCCTAATTGCTGTTTTTCTTCATCTGTCATAGGATAAATCGTTCCGATTTCATCTAAAGCTGCATACGATTGTTTCAGAAGGATTTTAGTTTCAGAGTTAGTAATAATGGCCTTGCCGTATTCATTGTTTAGAAAGTCTTCCACATCCTGTGTAACTGAAATAACTCCTACATTTCTTTTTCTGGCTTGTTTGACCAGTTCCCTATAGAATACTGCTACTTCAGGATCAACCAATAGTTTGTGAGCTTCATCAATAAAAAAAGCCCTTTTGCGATTTGTATTTTTGTTAACTAGGTTCCATATTAGTGAGGTTAACAAATACATAGCTGGATCTCTTTTTTCATCTTTTTTTAACTCATGCAAATCAAGAACTATTATGTCATTCTCTAAAGCAAGGCTCCGGTTTGAATTAAAAACTCCTCGTAAACTTCCTGTTGATAATACAGATAAGTCCTTTCTCATTGGATGGTTTCCTAATAACTTTAAAAGATCCTCAAAATTGGGAGAGCCGTTATCGTACAATTCTATTAATTTTTCATCCAAGACTGCTCCTTCGTAATGGTGTTCAGGAATAAAAAACCTGAAAAAAGTTTTTAAGGTGGATATATGGTCTAAGATATCTGATTCTTTGGCGCTTTGAATATAAAAAGGGTTAATGCCGTTATCCCTTGAGAACTGTATAACTTCGCCACCTAGGTCTTTGGCAAGGTTAACATATTCTCCCTCGGGATCAATTACGATAATCTGCACTCCTCTCATGTATAATCTGTTCATTAAAACCTTAGCGGTAACACTTTTTCCAGAACCTGAAACACCAAAAATGTTGACGTTATTGTTCCGTGTTGTAAACGGATCGATAAAAGTGAGTGAGTTATTGTACGCATTAACCCCTAAAAAGATGCCATCGGGATTACTTAGCTGTTTGGAAATAAAAGGCAGAAGATAAGAGGCAGCCGTTGATTGTAAAATTCTATTTTCTTTAATACTATCGGAAACAAAAGGAAGGAAACCTTTAAATGCCTGTTTATGGCCGAAGGTATACTGGTTAAAAGTTAACTCCATACTGCTGGCTAAATTTTGGAGTTGCTTATGATACTGCTGTAATTCTTTTTCAGTTCCTGCTTCAAGCTGTAAGTACAAAGCATACACCATCCCTTTTTCTGCTTCATGTACCAGTTCATCAATAAAACTAGATGCTTCTTCGATATTTTTATCAATTTGCTGGTCTCTAATTTTTCCTTGTTTTAATCTTTCATTTTGCTGCATTTCTAAAACTGATAATCGTTGTCTTGCTTTTTTCAAAAGATCACTGCTGGGTGTTGGTTCAATAAATATACTTAAGGTAAAGGGAAGGGATGATGTAATCAGTCGGAAAAAAACATACGGGCTTAAATATGCAGGAATATCAGCAAGATAGTAGAATCGTAAAAATCTTTCTCCAACCTGAAGATATGATTTAAACTCTTTATGAAAGTCACTTTTGTAATATTTGCTTTCTTGCTGGTTTAATTTCAGCATATCACCATCTTTTTGCAATATAAATTGGTACTCAATTTTTCCATCACTAAGTATCCGCTGCTTATAGTTGCTTAATTCTTTTTGGAATCTCAGATAGTTTTTTAATAATTTAATTGGATTCTTATTGGAAAAGAATTGAGGTTTTTGCAAAAGAGATAAACTATTTGTTAAGTATGTTTCCTTGGCAATAATTTCAGACTGGTTGGCAACAATATCCATTAATCTTGCAATTTCGGCTTTTAACGCCTCAGTAGCTGCATCTTTGGGTAATTTACTATGACTGTTGAGCATTTTTTCTTCGATCTCCTGCAGTCCCTTATTCTTATTTTTCAAAAGGTTGTATTTATGCTGAAGGATTTTTAAATCAAATTCCTGTTTCTGAACTGCATGAGATAAATTTTCAGACTGTTCCTTTAAACGGTAGGAAAGATTAATTTGTTTAATACCTGTTATTACATTATTTACGATATTTCCTCGATACATCTTGCTGCTCCTTTTAGAACTTACTGCTCTTTCTCCCTTCCGTTTCGGTTTATTAACAGTATTTGCTTTTTGTATTAGTCTTGTATTTTTCGTTACTTTTTTCATCTAAGAGTCTCCTTGGCAAATTGAATTAGTTCAATATTATCTAGCGGTCTAACATTGATATTACATATAGACAAGGCTCCCGCGAAACGGAGGCTGACATCGGAAAGTTTTTTTATACCCTGGACTTTTTCATTAAAACTGTCTGTGTTGCAGGAGATTGATAAAACGCCATAATACTTAGTAATAAAAAAGTTTTCTGAATCAACAAGTTTTGATATGTCTTGAATATATTTGGAAATCAAAGACTCCCGCTTTTTATTGGAGCCTTTGTAAAGGGAAAAGAAATGTTTGGAATAGTTGGAAGATGCGGCTTTTTCCTTTTTAACAATAAATTGAACTTGAGCGGGTAGAACATGAAGAGCTTGTTTAAGTTTGGCATAAAAATGTTCTCTATCCTGATCATTTAACAAGGCTATATCAAATGGCTCAATCTCAAATATTCTAATGACACTTTGAGGGCGGATAATGAGATTATCTTGGATACTAAAATTGGTAAAGTACGGATCAATATTCATATATCGTCTTTCTTTGTTACTTGCTTTAAAAGTGACGGCTCTTGGAATGATTTTAAATATCGGTTGATTATCAATCTTTTGTGTTATTAAGCCAACAAAGAAGATATCTGCCACAAATACAGAGGATATAAAATATCCCCAATTAAAAAAGCCTAAAACCGAATGAAAAAACAAATAAACAAGCCCTGCTATGACAACAGCTGAAGATGTGATTAAAACTGTATCGGTAAAGAACAGACTTCTTAAAATATGAATTCTGATATCGTCTTTGTAAATCCTAACGCTTCTCATTTCCTTTTTGTGAGTAGATTCTGACAATCTGCCCTTCTCCTTTCTTTGCCTGTCTTTGGACAATTACTCCTTTAATACCGTAAGTTTGGTTTCTGCTTGCGCTCATATCTAGAAAATGTTTTACCCTTTCGGGAGTACTGGCTTCTGTTATATACGCATAATTTAAGTTTTTACCTTGTTTTTGAGATTCTTTCATAGCATTAAAGTTATGAGGATTAGGATTGGTCTTTCCAAAACTTGATAAGTCGATAAACTGATCTCCAGTAAGCGATACTTTATGCAGTCTATCTTCTGACATTCCATCCTGTATTGCTTCAATAGTAGTTGGATAATATGTGGTAAGCCCTGTTTTTTTATCATCATATCGGTACATATCTCCTGACACTGACACGACACCTTGTTTTGGATTAATCGTGTCCACAGTTAGACCTTTTTTGTTCAAGGCTTGAGAAAGAGGTGGAAGAGAATCATCATAAGTATGCCCTCTCATATTTTTTCCGTTACTAGTGTTATCCGCATGTCCATTTGATAAGGATTTATCAGATTTACCAAATCTTTCCTCATCTGGATTTGAAGCTAGGAGATCGCTTCCTTTGTCATCGTCATTATTATCATCTTTATGGGCTAGTTTATTTAAACCATATCTTGCTTTCTGTCCAAAAACGTAACTTATGCTGTTTGCTCCAAGGAACCCTTTTTTAAAATCGTTAAAACTGCTTTGTATCGGTTGTGATAGGGATCGTGAAGCAGCTGCAGCGGTAAATTCTGTTGATACTGCAATCCATGCATCTCCAAAAATTTTTGCTACCAGCACATTGACTCCTGCTAGAAAAAATAGAAATCCTGTATAGAAAAACAATAACCCAACGCTTGGGCCTTTGGCATTTAATATAGCGCTAAAAATATCAGTGGCTATAGCGAAACCTAAAACAAACGCCGGCTGCTGGATTAAAAACGTCAGCCAAGATTTAAAAAATGTTTGGACTATTCCTTCGGTTTTAGCAGATAACGCAAAAGGAATAACAATCGGGTAAATGACTCCTAAAAACAAAAGAGCGGCAAAACGGATAACAAACTGAAATCCAATATACAAAAATCCAAACAGAAGCAGTAAAAATGTTATCGCAAAAAGCAGGATTTGCACCAAAAATTTACCTACCGATTTAAATACTCCATCAGCAAGTGATAAATCAAACGAAGGAATTCCAAATGAATCTGATGGAGCCCCATTTTGGATTTGTTGTTGTGATTGAGTTAAATAGTTATCCAGAAATGAAGTAAACTGCTGGGTTGAGGAAATTTTGTTTACTAGGAGGTTATTAAACTGGATGGAATAGGATAAAACTGAGGGGACGGTTAAGAATAAAACTGTAACTATCAATAAACGGATACCAAATGATTTCAGCTGAGCCATATTATCAGATCCGATTCGGGTAATAGCAATACCTGCAATAACTATTGCTAAAATGGGAATTCCAATTTCATAAAACATATCCCGATATTTGGTCACTCCTGGTATAACTGACCCATCTTTTAAGGTAATTTGACTGGCTAACGGATTTGGGGTATAAAAAATGAATCCTCCAAGTACTGAATCAAACCCCTGGATAAATGTCTGAAGAAGCGTAATAACAGAAGATGGTTCGTTCGAAACAGTAAATTCATTTGAATACTGGACTTGTGGAGCAGGAGTTGGGGTTGGAGAAGAATCAGCAAACACGAGAGATGGAAAGAGTATGTAACAAAATATAGCTAAAATTAGTAAGACAATCCTCCCCATGTTGATTAGGCAGAACTGTTGTTTTTAGGCAGTCACTTCTTACTGAGGAGTGCCACCTAAAAATCCTTGTAACACTGATGCAATAGTTGCAGCTCCAAATACTAATAATCCTCCAACGAGAATGTTAAAAATCCAGCCCTTAAGTTTTGATTTTCGTTCAGTATCATCAGCGCTTCCCACGAGCATAACTCCTAGGATAGCGATAGATAGAGCCATAACTGGCAAAGTGTAATATTGAAGAGTTTTGACAATCCCCCAAAGTAATTGATCCAAGTTTGTAAATTGGATTGCCTGGGCTGAAGTGTATCCAGAAGGGTTATTACCAACTTGGGCATAAGCAGGAGAAACCAGAAATAAGAGACTGAGTATAAGAGATTGTAGTGCAATTAATTTTTTAAATAGTGCCATTTAAACAACAAAAGCTGCCAGTTGGGCAGCTGTAGCAAGCAAAATTTATTGATTATTATATATCATAATATTCTAGCCTTCTGCAATAGGCATTTCACTTCCCCTATCTTATAGATCTTCTTTTTGCTAAAATTGAGCTTGCTATGGCTGAAATAAGTGAAGCGAAAACTCGACAAGAAATAATTGATATACGTCTTGCTAGAGCAGGGTGGGATGTAAAGAACCCTTCGCAGGTATCTTCAGAACTTGATATTTGGATAGGCTTGCCTGACGGTATCGAAGAGCCAGAGCATGAATATCAAGGTTTTCAGTTTGCTGATTATGCACTACTAGGTGAAGATGGGTATCCATTAGTGGTGGTAGAAGCTAAAAAAACTTCAAGAGACGCAAGAGTCGGACAGGAACAAGCACGACAATATGCAGAAAATATCAAAAAAAATTCAGGTCGTGATATGCCATTTGTTTATTACACTAATGGAAATGATATTTATTTCTGGGACACGGAAAAAAGTCCTCCTAGAAAAGTCTACGGTTTTCCAACAAGAAAAGATCTTGAGCGACTACTTTTTCTAAGAAAAAACGAGAAACCAATCTCCCAAGAACTTATTAATCGTGATATTTCTGATCGTCCATATCAAATTGAGGCAATTCGTTCTGTATTCGAAAGTTTAGATAAAGGGAAAAGGAAAGCTCTACTAGTTATGGCAACTGGTACAGGAAAAACAAGAACTATCGTTTCAATGCTCGATGTCTTAATGAGAACCAATAAAATACAAAAAGTTTTATTCTTAGTAGATAGAATTGCTCTTAGGAATCAAGCACTGGATGCATTTAAAGAATTCCTCCCTAATGCCCCACTCTGGCCGAAGATTGGTGAAACAGAGATTGCTACAGATAGACGAGTTTATGCAGCAACATATCCAACTATGCTCAATATTATTGAAAATAAAGATTGTCCGTTAAGTCCTCATTTTTTTGACATGATTGTTGCGGATGAAAGTCATAGATCAATATACAACGTATATAAAAATATTTTTGATTACTTTGACTGCATACAGATAGGACTTACGGCAACACCTAAAGATGCTGTGGAGCATAACACATTCAGTCTATTTGATTGTCAGGATGGAATTCCAACATATGCTTATTCTTATGAGGAAGCAATAAATCATAAGCCTCCCTATCTTTGTGATTATGAAGTATTAAAAATTAGAACAAAGTTTCAAAAAGAAGGTATAAGAAAAAATAATATTTCTCTTGCTGAACAAGAAAAATTACTGGCAGATGGTAAAGAACCTGAAGAAATAAACTATGAAGGAACAGATATCGAAAAGAAAGTTACCAATAAGGGTACAAATGCCTTAATTGTTCAAGAGTTTATGGAAGAATCTATTAAAGATGAGAGTGGAACTTTACCTGGTAAAACTATTTTCTTTGCAATGACGATGAAACATGCCAGAAGATTACAAGAAGTATTTGATGATTTATATCCTGAGCATAAAGGAAATTTAGCGAAAGTTATAGTTTCCGATGATGCTCGTGTTTATGGGAAAGGAGGACTTCTAGACCAATTCGTTAACAATGATTTTCCAAGGATTGCAATTAGTGTTGACATGCTTGATACAGGAATAGATGTTCGAGAACTAGTTAATCTTGTTTTTGCTAAACCAGTTTTTTCTTATACAAAGTTCTGGCAGATGATTGGGCGTGGAACAAGACTGCTTGAACCAAAGAAATTAAAACCGTGGTGTAAACAAAAAGATAAATTTTTAATTATGGATTGTTGGGAAAACTTTGAATATTTTCAAATGAATCCTGCAGGAAAGATTGATAGACCTACAAAACCAACTCCAGTAAGACTTTTTGAAATAAAACTAGAGAAATTAAATATTGCTGAATCACAAAAAGATGAACTGCTTATTAATAAGACAATTCAAAGCTTGAGAGATGATATTAAAAAATTACCACAAAACAATGTAGTAATTCTTGACGCAAAGACAAAATTAGATCTGCTGAACGATGCATTTTGGCAAAGATTAACGGAGGATAAGAAACTATTTCTTGAGAAGGATATAGCTCCTCTCATGCGAACTCGCACTGGAGAAGACTACAAAGCAATGAGTTTTGAAATAAAAGTTCTACAATACTCAATTGCAAAACTTGGTGCTGACAGTAAAAAAATTGAAACACTCGAAGAGGTAATTATGGAAATGATCTCTGACCTTCCACTATCAGTAAATGTAGTTGCAAGAGAAGAAGAATTTATTGAATCAATATTGCATGGAGGCTTTTTAGCAAAAGCAAATGACGATGACTTAAGTTTAGTTATAGAGAAGATTGCTCCTCTTATGCAATATAGAGAAGAAGGAATAAAACCTGATCAAGATTCTTTGGATCTTAGGGATATTACTTCTGAAAAACAATATATTAAGTTTGGCCCTGCAAATGAGCGAGTTACAATTCAAAAATATAGAGAAAAAGTAGAAGCACTTGTCAAAAAATTAGAAGAAGAAAATGACACTCTGAGAAAAATCAAAAATGGTGAAGGCATAACTAATGAAGAAGTAGATGAACTGGTAGAAACACTTGCTGAATATGAACCATATCCAACCGAAGAAAATCTTCAGAGAGCATATGATGCCAGAAAAGTGAGTTTTCTAGATCTTATTAAATACATCATGGGTATCGGTGATCTTGTTACTTTCCCGGAAAAGGTTTCAGAGGCATTTGCAGAGTTTATAGCCGATCACAATACTATGAGTGCAAAACAGATCCATTTTTTACATACACTTCAAACTTTTATTATTGAAAATGGCAATCTTTCTAAAGCTGATTTAGTGAGAGAGCCATTTACAAAAATACATGAAAATGGATTCTTAGGACTTTTTGATAAACATATGCAGCAAGAAATTTTGCAATTTACAGAACAAATTTTCCAATATGCTTAATACAACAATAAAATCATCTATAGATAGACTTTGGGATAAATTCTGGAGTGGTGGTATTTCTAATCCTCTTACTGCGATTGAACAAATTTCCTATCTTCTCTTTATGAAACGTCTTGATCAAATGGATCTTAAAAAAATACAAGATGCAGAGTTTACAGGAGAAGCTTATAAATCAATTTTTGCAGGAGATAATGAAAACTTACGATGGAGTCATTTTCGTCATATGGAAGGAGGAGAAATGCTCACTCATATTCAGACAAAAGTATTTCCTTTCTTAAAAGCTTTGAACTCTGAAAACAGTGCATATTCAAAACATATGCAAAATGCTGTATTCATCATTTCTAAACCCTCGTTAGTCGTAGAAGCAGTCAATATTATCGATGAAATATATGAAGAGATTTCAAAACAGGAATTAAGCGGACAAGGTTTTCAGGATACGCAAGGAGATGTCTATGAGTATTTGCTTTCAGAGATAACAAGTGCTGGTAAACTTGGTCAATTTAGGACTCCACGACACATAATTCAATTAATTTGTGAATTAGTTGATCCAAAGTTGGGTGATACTATCTGTGACCCGGCATGTGGGACAGGAGGATTTTTATTAGGTGCATATCAACATATCCTTACTCAGCATACAAGCAAAGAGCATCTCAAAACTGATGAGAATGGACTTACTCGTGGACTTTTAGGCGATAAACTTACCGATGAACGTCAATGGAAACAATTAAAGGAGAAAACATTTTATGGTTACGATATGGATGAAAGTATGGTACGTATCGGGTTAATGAATTTAATGATGCATGGAATTTCCACTCCCAACATTGAACAAAGGGATACATTATCAAAAAAATACGACGAGGATAATCATTTTGATGTCATTATGGCAAATCCTCCTTTTAAGGGAAGCATAGATAAAGGTGATATCAATGAGTCATTATCTTTACCTACAACTAAAACTGAACTTTTATTCGTTAATCGTATTATTAAATCATTAAAAATTGGAGGACGTGGAGGAGTAATTGTTCCGGATGGTGTTCTTTTTGGGTCAAGTAATGCTCATAAAATGACACGGAAGATGCTTATTAATGAATGTGAACTTCAAGGAGTAATTTCTATGCCAAGCGGAGTATTTAAACCTTATGCAGGTGTAAGTACTGCAATATTAATATTTATAAAAGGTGGCGAAACAGAGAGAGTTTGGTTTTATGATATGGACTCAGATGGTTTTAGCTTAGATGATAAAAGGAATAAAATAGACGGTGGTGGAGATCTGCCAGATATTGTTGAAAAATGGAAAAATAGAAAAGAGCAGAAGGGAAATAACAGAAATAGTAAATTTTTCTGGATTGAAAAAAAGGAGATTGAAGCTCATGAATTTGATCTGAGTATTAATCGTTATAAGGTCACCGATTATAATGAAATACAATTTGAAGATCCTAAAGTTATTCTAAACACTATTAAAGATTTAGAAACAAAAATAAAAGAAGATATTGAGAGCTTGGAAAAATTGATTCTATGAAAAATCAATTATCAACTATCAGCGATGTAGCTCTTTTAATAAATAGGGGTATTACTCCAAAATACACACAAACTGGAAAAGTAAGATTGGTTAAGTCTGCTCATGTAAATCCAATTAAAATAAAATGGGAACAAAGTCCATTTATTACAGAACCTAGCTTAAAACTGAATAATTTTTTTCTTAAAAATGGTGACATTTTGTTAAATGGTACTGGTACAGGTTCTGTTGGAAGAGTTGGAATTGTAGACAATATTCCTAATGATTACTATATTCCCGACTCACATGTTAATCTTATAAGAGTAGACAGTAAAATTGTTAATCCTTGGTATTTATTTTTTTGGTTAAATTCTCCCTATGGCCAACAAACATTGACTAAATTTATAACTGGATCAACTAATCAAGTAGAGCTTTCTGCCAAAAAAGTTGCACAATTAGAATTTCCTTACGTTTCATTAGCCAATCAAAATTATATAGTACGTTCATTAACTATAGCATATGAAATTATTCAGAAACGAAAAAAGACGATTAATTATTTGGATGAATATATAAAATCTGTATTTTTAGAAATGTTCGGAGATCCAGTGGAAAATACAAAACACTGGGATGTAAAAAAATTAAAAGATATGTCATTAAAAATTCTTAGTGGCAATACACCAAAAGGAGGAGCGCAAGTCTATGTTAAAAACGGGGTTCTTTTTTTGCGAAGTCAGAATGTTTGGAGAAATAGGTTAGACCTTGCGGATGTTGCCTTTATTAGTGAAGAAACACACGAAAAAATGAGAAACAGTAGTCTAGAGTATAAAGATATTGTAATGACTAAGACTGGTAGAATAAACACTGAAAATAGTAGCCTAGGGAGGGCAGCTATATATTTAGGTGAGAATAATCGGGCTAATATAAATGGACATGTATATCTAATAAGACTTAAAAAAGATGCTGTTCATGAATTCGTGTTATTTATTCTAACTACAAATGAGTACAGAGAGTATATAAGAAGAATTTGCGTCGGAGGAATAGACAAGAGACAAGTTAATAAAGTTCACTTAGAAGAATTTCCTATCATTTCTCCTCCAATTGAACTACAAAATAGATTCTTAGAAATTGTTAATAAAACTGAATCAATTAAGCAAAAAATGCTTCTTCAAAGCCGGAAATTAGATACACAATTTCATGCTTTAATGCAAAAATCATTCAAAGGAAATTGAAAAAATATTAATTAATAATAATGGCAAGTACAACTCTTACTGTTTCATATCGTCCATTAAGAATCGGATTTTGTGTTAATGAAAATAATATTAACGAAATAATTCTTGCTGCACAGATAAATACAATTCTCTGGGGAGGCATTTACAATCCAATTATTCCGGTTGGCTCTAATAAGCGTTTATCTTCTGCTCTTGTTAAACTATTTAATGTTGATTTTCTGTACGCAGTCAATGAGACAGAAAATCTCAAACAATTTATTGAGAAATATGAAAAAGGAGAACTCCCCAATCTCTTTCATGCACTCATATTTCAACAAGACCAAAGAAACTACGTCAGAAACGGTGTGTTAGATATAAGTAACATTATTGATCGCTATTGGGATAAAGAAATTAATTCTTCGCGCACGAGCGACTTTGTATTGCCGAAATGGGAACAAACCGATCCATTGGATAGACTTTTCAATCTGGAATTTGGAAGCTTTCCCTCGCAATATAATTCTATTTATAAATATGAAGAAGCATATAAAATCGGTTTGAAAGCACGAATAGTTAAAATAGCTCCAACTGCTCAAATTCCAGTAAAATTAGCACATAAAACTGTCCCTATAGTAATGACTACCGATAATCTTGAAGTAATTCTAAATATGCGTGTGGTTGGTAGAGATGGAATCTTTATTGGTGATCATACAAAAGCATCAGATCTTATGAATTATTGGAATGTACGGGCATCTGGAACACACTTGAGTTTTGTACCTGTGCAATATACCGAAAGAGTTGTTCCTTATGTTAAAGACTATTTTGAAGACATAAAACAGCACACTCAAAATTCACCATTCTATCAAGGTGCTAACATTTGGTATGATCCGTCTCTCGGTGAAGAAATTGTTAAAACAGTTTCCGCTAACTTTTTGGCGCAGAATGAAGTTAGAACACATCATAGAATTAATTCACTTACATGGGAAGTGCAAAGCGATAAGCCAGGCATACCAACATTTGAAAACTTATCGGTTCTAGCAAGCGTTGACAAAGAAAGTAGTAATTCTCCATCGATTTCTTTTCAGCTTCCTCAAAAACCGTTCAACAAAAATACTTACAATAATCGTCAGTTACTTGCCTTTGATTTTGACCCGATCACGCAATTTGAGTACATTGGATATACGTTAAAGTTACCAGATTTAACTGATCTAAATGAATGGTATAGCAGAAAGATTACCTTTAATCCCGATTCACTTCGTTTAACGAATGGAAAACCAACTCTCATAATACAAGTTCATGATCAGACGGAGAAAGTATTCCCTATACGAAATCAAGAACTCATACTCAAACTATTTGAGCGATCTGGTATAACAGCAAAAAGTAGTCAAGCTGGACATATTACGCAAAGATTGATAGAACAAATGGGAAAGCTTGATAATTGTAGGGTTTTCAAGATCACAGGGGTACGGAAACTGATGGATCAACTTTCAGCAAACACGTTGACCACTAGAGGTAACGCAACAAGAGTAATTTGGGATGAAGACCCGGTTACTCATCAATCAAGTTTTACAAAACATGAACGTCTATTTATTCAGCAAAGAACACAGCCAAATTTAACAACAAGCGAGGTTTTTGATTTTTTGATTGAGAAAAATGTTTTTCGAGTTGGGCTGGAACCAACCTGTCCGAATTGTAATTTATCGTTTTGGTTGGCGATTAAAGACGCTCGTGATGAAGTGCAGTGTGAATACTGTGGTTATACCTTCAAAATTGCAATGCAGTTAAGAGGCATATCCGACTGGAAGTTTAGGAGAAGTGGATTATTTGGAAAAGACAATAATCAAGAAGGCGCGCTTCCTGTTATTTTGACATTGATGCAACTAGAAAGAAGAAGCAGTTGGGATAGGTTTGCTTTTTCTACAGCACTAAAACTTGATTCAACCACTTTGGGTATTGATTGTGAAACTGACTTCGCAGTTATAGATTCAAACAGCCATAACGATCAGGTTAATATGGCAATAGGCGAATGTAAAACGAGGGATGAAATTACCGACGAAGACATACACAACCTGACACTTGTGAAAAATGCTCTGGAAGCAAAAGGAATAAAAGTTCATTTATTGTTTGCAAAGGCGGTCGCATTTACAGGTGCTGAAATTCAACGATTCAAAGCATTGCGGGCAAAAAATATCTACCCTATATTATTTACCGATCATGATTTGGAGCCAGATGAACTATACAATTACTATCGAGAAAATAGAATTACGTTACCTGCGCCGTATTCATCAGATTTTGATAGTTTAGCTGCTAATTCAGCACATATTTACTTACAATAAATAAAGATACCAAGAATCTAAATTAACCCAATAAATTAATATAAACATCTCAAATAACCTAAATAGAATTTAATTTTGCTTCGCAAAATTCGTTGATCTAAAGATCTTGAATAAAATAAGAATGATAAAACATCGACGACATAATCCTACTTATCCTATATTATATCTTTAATTATCCTTATTAAGCTATAGTATTTGCTTCTCCTATCTGATATACTCATAAACTGCAACTATATAGGCTTATGTTAAACATACTTACCTATAGTTAGACATAGCATATAGTATATATTTTTATGAATAGTGTGTTTTTGACAGTAAAAGAAATATCGAAACTTTTAAAACTAAACGATTTGACAATTTATGAGTATATTAGAAATGGGAAACTCAAAGCGGTTAAATTTGGAAGAACATATCGAGTGGAAAAGAAAAATCTGGATAAGTTTATAAAAGAGCATCAGGTTAAAACAGCAACTTAAATACTCTCTATCCTTCATATCAGCCCAGCCGATAAAGGATAGTAATTTAATTAGAAGTGGCTGGGATTTTTATTGGCTTATGGAAAAAAGTGCTAAAAATACGATTTCGGTTGTCATTCCAACCTGGAATGAGGAAGGTAACATTGAGCTTTTAGTTAAGCGTATCCATGATGCGCTTTCAAAAGCAAATATTATCTTTGAAATTGTCATTGTAGATGACCACTCAACAGATAATACTCAAAAAATAGTCTTAGAACTTTGTAAAAAATATCCAATTCGGCCGTACTTAAAAAACGGTAAGCGTGGTAAAGCTCAATCGCTTCTTCAGGGATTTTCTGTTGCTAAATATGATCTGATTGCCATGATTGATGCTGATTTGCAATATCCCCCAGAGGCTATACCTCAAATGTTAGATCTTATAGATGAAACACATGGTGTTGTTATAGGAAATAGGATTTATAAAAATGTAAGCAAGCCTAGAAGGGTCTTCAGCCAAGCCTTTCGATTCATTTTTGGAAAAAATTTACACAACCTAGATGTGGATGTTCAGTCGGGTTTAAAGGTTTTCAAACGAGAAATAATAGAAAGAATAACTCTAAGTCCTTCTCCATGGACTTTTGACTTAGAATTTCTTGTAAAAGCTAGAAATTCCGGTTATTTAATAAATTCCTACGATATTGAATTCACAGAAAGAACTTCAGGCAAATCTAAGGTAAATCTATTAAGGACTACGTTCGAGATTGCTTCTCGAGCAGTTATCCTTAAGTCACATAGATCTGAATTTATACCCTTCACCGATAGTTATTCAAAAGAAGAAGGAGAAGGTTTCCATTTTAAAGGAACAAAATATACATCACATACTAAACTACCATTTAAACAAAGTGCATTTGAGTCACTATTATTAGGTCAAAAAGTTATTTTAATCTTGTTATTGTGTTTATTAATATTTTTCTTCATCCAAAATTGGTATCTAACAATTATTGGTGTTATATCAGCTTTAACCATAATTTATTTTATAGATTCGTTATTTTATTTTTATTTGTCTGTTAAGAGTTTAAAAAATAATCCTGAAATAAAAATCACTAAGGAGGAAATTAAGAGTGCAGATAATTACAATTGGCCTACATATACTATTCTTTGTCCTCTGTATAAAGAAGCCGAGGTTTTACCGCAATTTATTCAAGGAATTAACGACTTAGACTACCCTAAAGATAAATTACAAGTATTACTTCTTCTAGAAGAAGACGACAAAGTAACTATCAATGAGGCTAATAATTCAGGTTTACCTTCATATGTTGATATTGTGATCGTACCTCATTCAATACCTAAAACTAAGCCGAAAGCATGTAATTTTGGAATTAAAAGAGCAAAAGGAGAATATATAGTCATATATGATGCTGAGGATATACCAGAACCAGACCAACTAAAAAAGGTTGTTTTGGCATTTAATAAATCTGTAAATATCGGTTGTGTCCAAGCAAAATTAAATTTTTATAATAGTCATCAAAATCTATTTACCCAATTATTTGCAGCAGAGTATGCATTATGGTTTGACTTAGTTTTACCTTCTTTGCAATCAATAGATGCCCCAATCCCTTTAGGCGGAACATCCAATCATTTCAAAAGAGTTGATATCGAAAACCTACATGGTTGGGATCCATTCAATGTTACAGAAGATGCAGATTTAGGTATTAGATTATATAAAAGTGGTTACCGCACCGCAATGATTGACTCTACTACATTTGAAGAAGCTAACAGCAATTTACGCAATTGGTTAAAACAACGTTCACGGTGGGTAAAAGGCTACATCCAAACATACTTTGTCCACATGAGAGAACCAAGAAAGTTTTTTAAAAACAGTAACTATATCAATTTTTTAACATTCAATTTGACTATAGCTGGAAAAGTCTCAGCCATGCTTATTAATCCACTACTCTGGATTATGACAATTCTATATCTGTTTAATATTGCTGGCGTTGATCCATTTATAAAATCCCTCTTCCCTTCTTGGGTTTATTACACAGCTTCATTAACACTTGTATTTGGTAATTTCTTCTATCTATATGCTTATTTTATTGGCCTTGCAAAAAGAAGATTATGGAATTTAATGCCATTTACTTTTTTCACTCCAATTTACTGGATATTAATGAGTATATCTGCATATTTTGCATTGTGGGAGTTTATACGTAGACCGCATTACTGGTTTAAAACACAACATGGCTTACACTTAAAAAAAGAGACTGGTAATGACTTTATAACTATTACTAGACCAGCCTTTGTATGGGAGCAGGAATAAAATGCTTAAAAAATTGTTAAAATTTAAAATTACTACTGACCAAGCTATTCAAGCCGGGCTTATTTACTTTCTGATTATAATCAGTGAAGTATCATGGTTGTTATCATACAAATTTAGGTTAACCACAACATATAACGATGCGATGTCTCATTTAGATATTGGCCGCTCAGTTATAGACAACATTCAACCTGGTTTAGCTCAATTAGGTAGTGTATGGCTTCCATTAAATCATATATTAATGATTCCCTTAGTTTGGAATGACTGGATGTGGCACTCAGGCATGGCTGGAAGCTTGTACTCAATGATATCATTCGTAATCAGTGGATACTTCATTTATAAAATCGTTAATACTCTGACTAAAAGTAGATTATCTGGAATCGTTGGAGCCATTGCTTTTGCTGTTAATTTAAATATTTTATATCTACAGACAACACCACTTACAGAACCTTTGTATGTCGTATTATTTATAATTACTACCTATCTGCTTTTAAAGTGGTTTTTAACTGCTGACATTCGATATCTTATTTACCTAGGTGGATTTGGCTTTTTACAAGTGTTAATACGCTATGATGGCTGGTTTGTAGTGATTATGATTGGAGCATTAATAGCACTCAATGAGTTAATTAGAAAAAGGAGAAACTATTATGAAGTTCTCGGAAAGTTAATTCTTTATTCTCTTCCAATAATTTTTGGTTTTACTATCTGGATAGTATGGAATTTAGTTATATTTAAAGATCCTCTCTATTTTTTAATAGGGCCTTACTCTGCTCATGCACAACAATCAGCATTGCAAGCTAGAAACAGTTTATTGACGAAAGGTAATTTATTTATATCAACAAAAGCATATGTATTGGATATAGTAGATAACGTAGGTTTACTATATATTTTTTTATCAGCAGTAGGAACTATTTATTTCTTAATTACTAGTCGTATAAAACTACAAAAGAAAAAGCGTATTTTATTCGGGCTCGCTTTATTCTCTCCAGTCATATTTAACATTTTAGCTTTATTTTTAGGATTTTCCGTCATAAATATACCTGAATTGCATTGGAATCCATCCGGAAATTTATCCGGCCAATGGTTTAATGTTAGATATGGCATTTTAGCTTTACCTCTTATTAGTATTTTTATAGGAACAGTAGCCACATCTAAAAAATTACTTGCTATACCCATTATTGCTCTTTGTATATTGCAACAGGCTCTCATATTTCAGACAGGAATAATTACCATTATTGATGGAACAGTCGGATCAAGCTCCTTTGCAAATTCAGATATAGCCTTAAATTTATCACAGGTTGTTAAGCCAAACCAAAAAATCCTTTTATCTACTGCCTTTTTTAATGCTGTTGCCTTCAAAAGTAATCTACCTTTAAGTCAGTTTATTTATGAAGGAGATAGCCGTGAGTGGACTAAATCGTTAAAGGATCCTTATGGATATGCTCAATATATTGTTGCTGCGAATGGAGATATTGGAGATCCAGTTTATAACTCTCTAATTAAAATACATAATCAGGAATTTTTTAGTATGTATAAATTAGAATATAGTGGTGCACATGCTAATATTTATTCTCTCAGATCAACCAATGAAATTTTTATAACTAGAAATGGTAGGAATTTAATGATTGGCAACAAGCCTTTTATATCTAAAGGTGTAAATTCTTATGATTTAGTATATAGATCAAATCAAGAAATTGAAAATACTTTTAAGGATTTAAATAATATAGGTGTAAATACTGTTAGATTTTGGTTGTTTGGAGATGGTAATCCAGATGGTTTACAACCTAAAGCAGGTGTAATAAATGAAGCACAATTTCAAAAAGTCGACTTAATAATATACCTGGCATCAAAATATAATATTAAATTAATTCCAGTATTGGTTAATAATTGGGATGATTACGGAGGTAAAGATCAGTATGTAAAATGGGTAGGAAAAAATCCTAAAAAAGAGAGTGACTTATTTTATACTAGTCCTCAAATCCAAAACTTATATAAGAATTATATTAACCATGTAATAAATAGAGTAAACACTATGACAGGAAATCATTATTATAATGAGCCTTCAATACTATCTTGGGATATAATGAACGAACCAAGAAGTTCTACTAACAATAATCAGATTATAGTTGATTGGGTTAAAAATATTTCGTCTTATATAAAAAGAATAGATACAAATCATCTCATTACTGTTGGAACAGAACAATCTACTGGAAAAATATCGGATGGTGAAGCAGTTGATATCTGCTCGATAAATAATATTGATATATGTTCAGTTCATCTCTATCCCTATCTAAATGACAAACCTGTTTATAGTAACCCTTCATTAGTACAATCATTTCTAGTAAAACAACAATCATATTCTCAATTTTTAAATAAACCAATTTTATTAGGAGAAATCGGTATATCTAAAGCGGATCAGCCATTTGGATATGATCCATTAAATTACTTAAAGGATCTAACATCCTTGTCTTTAGCATATGGTTATAATGGTTATCTTGTTTGGAACTGGTCAGTACTACCCGATAATTCCTTCGGTTTCTCAGAATATGGAATTTATAACCTTGATACTTTAAAAAGTTTGTTTAAATAAATCTTACTTAAATTTCACCGCATTTATTAGGGGTTGCACCCCTCATTTTGCAAGGGTATATAAACGAAGTCGTTGCTTCGCCCTTGCAAAACTCACCCCGCTTATAAATCCACACATATCGGAAGCAGGCAGGCTGCTTCCGGAATATATATTTTCAGGAAGAAAACAAAAAGAAGGGAGGTGAAAATTTATGGATATCGTAACAGCAGATTTTTCAAGGTTTGGCGCAAGAGAGCTAATTACTGCAGCAAGGCTTTTGGAACTATACGCAGAAAAAGGAGCTGATTTTTTAGGGGATCAGGTATCAGTCAGTTTCAATGTCTACAGTGGGTATGTCTTTTTAACTGATGAAGATTATAACGTTGGGCTTTTGGATTCGGCAAAAGAACAAATAGTCCAATTCTTTTCCTGTCCTGAATGTGGGTATGAAGGAACACAGGAAGAAGCGTTAGAAGAAGGAAAAGATTTCTATAAACACGAAGGCTTTTGCTCGTTTGAGTGTTGGCAAAAAAATCAGTGAGGGTTTTGGAAGCAGCCTGTTTAAAAATCCTCTTTAACATCAAGATAATAATAATAACGTGTAATCAATTCATCACCACTTGATGAATCGTCTTCTTATTTAGTCCGTTATACTTAATTTCATCGTAAATTGTGAGATAAAATTGAAGTTTTAAAAATTTATTTTTATTTTGTTCTAAAATAAATTTTTCGAGGTTATTTTTTGATGCATTCTTAGGACAAACTAATATGACTTCCGGAAAATCCGACTTCATGTACATTTGCCACTCTTGCTTGTTGAAGTATCTAATATACTGTCTGACTCTTTTTTCCATATCTTTCCACCTGGTAAAGTGGTAAAAAACATCAAGAAAATAACGTTTAATAAAACCATCGTTTTCCTCAATGGAGAAATAAGCATCAGGTAGAGGTGCAATTAAATGCTTGACACCATGTAAATCTGTATTTGTGTAGTATCTAAGTTTGCCTTTTCCGTCATCCACAGTTCTCACGAGTTCTCTTAGAGATAGGAAAATATCTGCTAAATATAAACAGTGTATTTTGAAGCTTTCCGAATAATTACTTTCAGACCAGACTCTATCCAATAAGGAATAATTAATATCATCAATCTCCGTGTGAGTTAAAAAATATTTTCTGCCTTTATTC
>DAIDIY010000019.1 GCA_027451625.1 Candidatus Daviesbacteria bacterium
GTGTCAAGTATACGCTTTAGGGTACAATGATTCTGTACTGTTAATTTCTTCTTAACCGCCTTTTAAATTCTTCAGGACTCATCTTTAAGGTTATGTGTATTCTTTTTTTGTTGTAATAGTTGATGGTTTGATGGATTTCTAGGATTAATTCACCTAAAGAGTTAAATCTATCAAATTCCAGTCCAAGATCTGTTTTAAAGTTATTAAAAAATGATTCTTGATAACCATTCTCCCAAGGAGAGGACTTTTTACTCATTGAGATTTGAATATTTAGTGAGGTGAGAAAACTTAAGTATTCTTTTGAACAATACTCACTACCTTGATCAGTATGGATCACTTGAGGAATCTTGTTTAAATTTTTTATGGCATCAAGGAGTGCTTCAATTACTAATTCTTTAGTATGTTTGTTTGAGATATTCCAACCTACTATTTCCCTGGTGGCTAAATCCATGTAAGTGGCAACATAAAGGATTTTGTTTTGATATTGGATGTAAGTAAAATCTCCAGCCAATATTGTACCTGGAACTATTGGACAAGATCCTTTAATTAAATTTTGATATTTCTCTGGTTCACGTCTTTCATCTCTCCTTTTTCTCCATCTGGCTTTCCTTTTGTAGGGTTTGAGGTCATACTTTTGCATTATCCTTCTGATCTTTCTTCTGCCTAAGTGAAGTTCTAAAGCAATCCTTCTATGACCATAGCTAGGATTTAGTTCTAAGACTTTTAAAACCTGTTCCTTCAATATCTCATCAGCCAAATCCTGAGTTTGCTGCTTTTGTTGATAAGTTAAACATAAATACAAATTTTTCCTAGATAATTTTAAAAGTTTGGAAAGCAAGGATTTGTTAACAGAAGGTACACAAGATTGGATAATATATCCTAATTGGTCTTTTTTTTAACTTTCTCTAGTTCAAAGGTTAATACCCCTATGATTTGTTTTAACTGATCATTTTCCCTTTTTAATCTGTTATGTTCAATCAAAGAAACACTACCAATGGCTTTTTTAGATAACCAGCCATATATAGTTCTGTTTGATATACCATAATCACTAGCAATTTTAGTTATACTCTCACCACTCTTAACTTTATCTAAAATCTCAGATTTAACTTCAGTAGCTATTGGATTATTCTTTTTCAGTTTAAATCACCTCCTTAAAATACTTTAACAGTACAGAATCTATGTGTATTTTAAGGGGTACCTATCATTCTATCTAAAAGGAAATGAATATATTATTGATGAATTTGGGACCAATAGTATAAGGATTATAAGTTATGAAGTTAATTTTATGGGAGGTAAAAAATTTACTGAATCACTCGAGATTAATGGTGATGAAGATGGCTCTGATTCATTGTATAAAAATGGGTATATTGAATATTTAGGTCCAAGAATTGTAGGTTCTTCAAAAGATGAAGATTATAGGTTGCAAAGAAATACTTTAGGAGCAGCGAATGCTATTAATAGCTTTTTTGAGGATCTTGCTGGGATAAGGGCTGAATAAAAACATCACTGTTGTCTGGAAGATTTATTCCAAAATATGGTAACCTCAATAACCCTAAAACTACTAATTCTCTTTTTACTCTGACGAAGTCTGGTTTTATATCCCGGCGATATAATGATAAAGCACATCTATTTAAAATTCTTTGAGCAACTAAATGATCAGTTAAATCTTGTCCCGGATCGACAGGATGAACCTCAAAGATTTTTATCTCTTTAATCATAAAATTTCATTTTTCTTATCGGTTAGGATATCCTAAAAAGATATAAATTCCAATAGATGAAATGTTTTAGTAATTTTTAAATATATTCTTATAGAGATATTTAGATTAACTGGAGTACAATAAGATCTGAAATCTATTCTACTCTAAGTTTTTCTATCTTGATTTACCTTATTAAATGAACACTGAGTTTATAAAAATTATCTTAAATAAGTATCTAATACTGATTCTTATTGTCACATTTGCTTTTATGTTACGAATCCCTTATAGACTGCCGAATTTGGATGATTGGGATTCAGTTCAATTCGCTTTGGCTCTGCATGATTATTCAGTAGCTAAAGACCAGCCTCATTTGCCAGGTTATCCACTATATATCGTCTCCGCCCGAGCCATAAATTTTGTCATTCGCAATGACACATATTCTCTTACTCTTTTAAGTGCTATTTTGGGCTCACTTTCCGTTATCCCCTTATATCTTTTAGCTCAAGAGCTTTTTAATAAACAGACAGCTATTTTATCCGCACTTTTTTATATTGCACTCCCTGTACAATGGACTCTCTCTGAACAAGCGCTATCAGATATACCAGGGATTTTCTTTTTAATTTTGATCATATTTTTTATTTATCATTTTAGAAAAAGTAAAAAGGCACTTTTTATCTGTGCTTTTTTTGGCGGACTTATCTTAGGCTTTAGGCTTAACGAATTACCAGTTATTATATTTTCTTTGGAGTTTTATATTATAAAAGAATCTGGATATAAGAATGCACTATTTGCTTTGCTTATCTTTAGCTTAGGAATTTTTTCTTGGGTTATCCCAATGGTTGCTTTAAGCGGTGTAAGAAATTTCGAGGCAGTTCTTTGGAGAAATTTTTACTATGTAGTCTGGCATGACGGAGGACTTGCTCTGACTCAATTTACGATTAAGCATCTCTTATATCTTAAAGTGAGCAAAGCATACAATTTAATCAACTTAGGTTATACACTCTGGTTTGCTGTGCCTAGTGTTGTTTCATTTGGTTGGGTTTTAATTACAAAAAAATGGAAAGAGGAGAGATTTCAATTTCTGATTGTCTGGTTGATCTCTTATGTCATATTTTTATTAACCATCTACAATCTTGAGCTTCCCAGGTTTGTTCTACCTCTTTCTCCTCCCTTAATCATCATTTTGGTCTCTTTTATATTTGAGATTAAAGATGGGAAGTATTTACAACCTGTTATTTATATCTTCTTTGGATTAATTTTTATAATTCTTACCATGATAAGTTGGAAAGAGGTGAAAATACTAAATAAAACATTGTCTCCTACAATGGCTCCGGTAATTTATGTTAAGAATCATTTTAATAAAGGAAATACCGTAGTTATAGCTTCCCGCCTTTACCGCCAATTTGAATATTATCTACCTAATTTTAAAGTATATAATTCCGGATCTGGTAATATACCTTCCGATTTTAATGGAGAAACAGTTATTATTGACCACCCTAGCTTAAAAAATGAATTTAGCGGTTTAAAACACTACTACATTGCCTCTTTTTATTATTTTTCTGCACCAGCTTATCTGTATCCTAAAACACCAAGTATCACTCTATATATCCTCAAACAACACTAATCATAAGTTAAATTCTAAGAACAAAAAGTGCTAATCTTAATTCGATTTTTAGTTTTAAGCTAGATTAATTTAACACAAGATTATCTTTATTATCACTATTAGATTCCAGAGTTAATTTTTTATACATATGCATTTAAAAGCTGATGGTATAATTTTGCTTGTGTATATCGAAAAAGATCTAAATATTATCTCTTCTAGAATTGAGCAATCTTTGGAGGATGGAGACGTTCAAGGTTGTTATCAGCAGTTAGCTTTTATCTCTGACGGATTAGTTTTTAGAATTAAGGGTATATTATTTCAACTATCAAAATCATTACCTGAAGAAATAGAACTGATGAGAAAAAGCGTTTTAAGAGAAAGAGAATTCGGGTTAGTTAAAGGGGGCAATAATTGTTCCTTCATTGAAGGACAAGGAAACTGGATAGATATGGATGATATCGCGGAGGCAGTTTATAAAACTCTAAGACCTTCAGAGTATGCCATATTTTCGCATACTCATTGGAATGTGAATGCACATCCTATACCAGCACATGCTGATGTGGGTTTTGGAGACATAGTCTTATTTGATTTTTTTAGACTTCAATATCCACTTTTAGAATGTCGTGCAGCTTTTAATAATAAAGGCGAGGTTAGATCAATAGTCTATAAAGGAAGAGTTAAAGAATAAAATAAGCTTCTTTAAAGATGAATCATATGGTAGCATTCCGGGAAGGATTTATAAAGTACGTTTTTGATATCTAATGAATAATTTTAATCTGTGCATCCCTTATGTCGGTGGAATAATTGAAAGGAAAAATTGTGATGTCATTGAACTTTTAATTCAAACCCGATGGAAACCAGATAGAGATTCGATCTATTCAGGGACATTCGAGTTTCCTGCGGGGGTTTTAGATAAACCATTCGAAGAGGTATTTAAAGCATTAAAAAGAGAAATTAAAGAAGAAACCGGTTTAAATTTAAAATCAGTTAAAGGAGAATCTAAAACAAAAATATTTTCTCCCCAAGGGAACGATGCTTCATTTGCCTTTAGACCATTTTGTTGTACACAGCAGTTAAAAAATGGGAAACCTTGGATAGGTTTTATCTTTATTTGTGAAGTAGAAGAAGGAGAACCTGCCTCACAAGAGAAAGAAGCAAGAGATGTAAAGTGGATAAAAGTAACTGAATTGAAAAAAATCTTTGAAGAAACACCGGAAAAATTATTTACTCTTGAAATTGGAGCCTGGGAGTATTATTTTCGTGATTTAAATCATTAAATTATGCAGAAGATGAGAAACATCGTTACACATCTAGAGTATAGTAGTTACCTTAGGAGGTTATTAAGAGGGATGACCGACCCTTATGACTGATATAGAATAAATACTTCTTTTTAGGAAATCCAGATTTCATCTATTATCTTCATTTTTAAACAACCTATATAATGGTATCATAATTTTATGATAAATCCTGAATTAATTCAAAAAATTTTTGATTTAAGTACAGAAGATGGACTGACCAGAGGACAAAGAGATGGTCTATTTGATCTCTCCACGAGTATGTTTGATTATTACTTAGGTATTGGATCATTAAAAAGCGTTAGATCAAAAACTCTTGGATTAATCATTGGACAAAATTTTCCTCATAAAACAATAGTAGATCTTATGTACAGAATCAACCAATCCAGTCCGAAAAAGGGACCAATTAAATAATTTTTATCTTTTTTGAGAGGTCTTACAAGAGGTTTCTAAAAAGATCATTTGGTAAACTTTTGCTCTATTAAATTCCAAAGATCAGTGTAATTTCTATCATATCCCAAAGACCAGATTGAAACTCCAGCTAAATTATGACTGTTTGCAAAATCAAATTTAGCGGAAATTGATCTGTTATCTTCAAACCAAGTTTGATGATCAATCTGAGTTGAGGGATCTGTGTACCAACACCATGGCTGTTGAGCATCTTCATCCCAAAAGCATTGGCTAGGTTTTAAGTCTTTATCTGAGCGCATCCTTCCATAAGAGATTACCGCCGCATACCCATTGCTATCATTCTGAGGAAGAACCTGACTTAGGGGAGTTGAGCCATCAACAACAGGCCAATCCCAACCATAGTAGGGAACACCCATAATGATCTTATCGGGAGGTATGATCTTAGAATAATCATTATAGGTTGTGGTTATATCAAAGAAAAATCTGTTGTTTGCAAAACCGGAGATCGGAGATCCAGGTCCAGCGGTATCGGAGGAAGGCTGATAATAATCGTAAGACATGACAATATATTCATCAAATAAGTCTTTAATACCAGATATGTTCGGAAGTTTAGACTCTCTTACTGCCAAAGGATATGTATCAATGCTTAAAATTAAATTAGGGTCTTTGACCTTAATTGATTTTACAAAATGTTGGGCAAACAGACTAAATTCATCTCTTAGCTTTGAGTCTGCTTTACCGCTATACTCAAAGTCTAGGTTTATTCCATCTAAATGGCGTGTTTGCACTAGGTTCTCTGTATTTTTAATCAGGTTATCCCAAGAAGACGGAGTATTAAGGAATGTCTCAATGGTTTGATTATCCTGCATCGCCAATGAAAGAGAGAACTTATCTTTTAAAATTTGGGTTTTGGCGATTAAGTCTTGAAGTGTTGATGAATTCCACCACCTCCATCCTGGATCAGTTTGCGAATCGACTACTTTAACAAAATTTCCATCGCTATCTAAAGTTAGAGAGAAATAAATAATCTCTGAGAGGTGGTCAAAACGGATGTAATCTTTTTGGCTAAGGAGCCAGTAAGGCATAAATCCGATGACTTTTTTAGATAAAGAGAGATGATTGTAGTTTAACTCCGAGCTTATAAGCTTAGCTGAAAATATCGGTGAAGCTGTAGGATATTTTAGATAAAGATAGATAAGAGGAACAGATACAATACCAAGAATCAGAAAAAGAATAACCATCGGTTTTATAAATAGAGTACATTTTATCTTGGTATTTTCTTTATTTTCCTCTTGAGAATTTTCCATATAGAAATTTTTTTTAAAAAAAATTAAATTTGAATCTTCGAAAACAGATAACTTCCTATTATGAGAACTATTCCAGTTAAAATTCCTAGAACTAAGAAGTCGGTAAATACTCCTAAAGTTGAGATCCCGGATAAAGTTGTTCTAAGTGAGTCAACCCCATAAGACAACGGGTCTACTTTAGCTATAATCTGTAAAAATGGAGGAGCGCTTTGAAGAGGGAAGAGAGCTCCGGAGAGAAAGAAAAGCGGCATAACTAAAAAATTCATAATTAACTGAAAACCTTGGAAATCGTTTAAAGTTGAAGCTATCGCTGTTCCTAGAGCGGTAAATAGAAGAGCCATCAAAAACATAAAGCTTAAAGTAAGCGGCAAAAGATACAAATTTTGAGGACGAAAACCAATTATAAGGGTTAAAATTAAGACAAATATTCCCTGTATTGTGGCGATGGTGGCGCCTCCTAACGTACGCCCGATCATAATTGAAAGTCTAGGAACTGGAGCAACTAGGGTTTCTTTTAAAAAACCAAATTGCCGGTCCCAGATAAGATCAATTCCAGAGAATATTGCTGTAAATAATATTCCTTGCGAGATAACTCCTGGAGCTAAAAAGTCTAAATAATTACCTATTCCTGCTTTTTGAAAGATCGGTCCAAATCCAAACCCTAAAGCAACTAGAAATAAAGCGGGTTGACCTAAAGAACCTATGATCCTAGATCTTGAACGAAGATATCTTTTAATCTGGCGCAGCCAAAGAATATAAATTGCCGTCATTTATTTTTTCTCCACATATTATGCCTGAGTCTCATCCTATCCTGAGGGTTTGCTTCCTCTTCCCTGATGTTTTTTCCAGTAAGCGAGAGGAAAGCATCCTCTAAAGATTTACTGTGAGTCTGTTCTTTGAGTTTTAGGACAGTGCCTTGAGAAATTATCTTACCATGGTCAATTATGGCTACCCTTCCGGCAACTTTTTCTGCTTCTTCCATGTAATGGGTGGTAAAAAAGATTGTTATATCCTCTTTTTTATTTAAATTTAAAATATAATTCCAGATTTGATTTCGAGTTTGAGGATCAAGTCCTACTGTAGGTTCATCTAAGAAAAAGATCTTTGGATGATGAAGAAGCCCTCTGGCTATCTCAAGTCTTCTTCTCATACCTCCCGAAAAAGTTTTTACCAGATCGTTTTTCCTATCCCAAAGTTCAACTATCTTTAAAAGTTCTTCGATCCGGGTTTGTCTTGTCTTTTTGTCTACTTTATATAAGATTCCATGAAACTCCATGTTTTCATACGCAGTTAGTTCATCATCCAAACTCGGATCTTGGAAGACTATTCCAAAATTTTTTCTAGCTGCATCTTGATTCTTAATAGGATTTACTCCTGCAATCTCAACCTCTCCAGATGTGGGGTTTAAAAGTGTTGTAAGCATTTTTATGGTTGTTGATTTACCGGCACCGTTTGGGCCTAAAAAGGCAAATATCTCTCCGCCTTCAACCTCAAAAGAGATATTGTCCACCGCGGTAAAATTATAAAACTTCTTAGTTAAATTCCGAACCATTATTGCTGCCTTCATATTCGCCATTGCTTCATAATTTTAAGTCTTTGGAAATTATTTTGCTATAACAAAGAGTTATTTTAGAGAGAGAAATTGGGTATCTTAAATAGATCTTAATTTTTTAGAAAAGTTTATTTTTTGGAAATATCTGAAGGGTTAGAAGCCTCAATTAACCCCGCAAGTCCTTTTAAAACGAACCCAATCTGATTTTGTAGAGTTGGATCTTGATTAGGGCTTTTCATAAACTTTCTTATAGTTTCTAAATAATTTAAATAGACAGATCTCCCTGATTGTATATTTGGGGTAAGATTTTCATCATTAGCAGAAATACGTTGATTAATATCTTCTAGAATAATTTTTCTTAACTTATTTACATCTACCTTTAGTATTCTCATTACCTCGGAAGATGTACCTTCTCCTTCTCTAATTAAACTTAGGATAAGATGAGGATTAATTATTAATTTATGATCTTGCCGTCTTGCCTCTTCGATAGTACGCTCTATCACCTCGGCTGCTCGGGGAGTAAAAGACCAAATATCTGGACTTAACCCATTACCCACTCCATTGATTTGTAAAACAGTTTGTCTGACACTGTCATGGTCCAGTCCCATTTTGGATAAGCTAGGCTCGACGGTAAGCCCGAGGAGAATATCTCCGGTGTTTATAGATCTATGTTTTAAATCTTCAGCTTCATTTCTAGCTGAGTTTAAAACACCGACTGATTCGACTGACCATTTACCGCCAAATCTTTTACTGAGTGCTTCTTTGCTAAACATATCGGGAGTATACTCGCGGATTTTGCTCAAGTCAACCCGTGATCAAATTTTTCTCCCCAAGTGATCTTTTTATTAAATTATTACTTTAATAAAACTTAATATTTTATGAATTTATTCTTTCCTGACACTTATCATATTATGAGGATCTGACTCTAAAATTTGAACATAAGTGTAGGATTAACACTTGTAAGGAGGTGAGAAGATGTATCCCTATTTAATGAATCCATGGTTTAACGCCTACACAGTCAGTATGCCGGTGATGGATGACGAAGATATCCGTGAAAATGTCCTCTCAAATATCTCTATTGATCCTTATCTACCTCAAAAAGACAAAGACAGCATTGATGCTGCTGTTGATAATGGATTTGTCACTTTAACCGGAAATGTATCAACCAGATCAAGTAAATTTATCGCCTTTGGCGATGCCTTTTGGAGCAGTGGAGTGGTAGATGTTATGAATGACATCAAGGTGGAACAAAAATCCGGTAAAAGCAAGAATTCAGAGTAAAACTTTGGTGCTTAAATAAGAGGAGTCGGATACCTGACTCCTCTATTGTATAATTTTGTCAAGGTTGGCTGTTAAATGTAATTGTAGAGATCATCTGTTCTATCTGGGGTGAATAGTTAACTGTACCTATAGCAGAAGAAGGTTGTGGACCTACACGGTTAGTGATCTGTAAAACAGGATTAGAGACAGTGCACCATTGGTATTCGATATATGAATTTGTAGTAATTGAGCTTCTAACGACACTTAAGTTCCCAATTTTTACCGGAGTTCCTAGGCACCCCATTAAATTATTGCTTACGATTATAGTAATCGGTTTTTGAGCATAGGTACAAACAATTCCTATTTCATCGTCTCCTCCATTTGGATCGAGTTCAAAATTTGTTGAATTATTGCAAGTAAGGATAGACCATGAAGATGGGTAAAGTAGAGTAAATCCTGTACCTTTGTATAGTTTAAGAGTGGTTTGAGAGATTTGGGGAGACGGAGTAGCGGATGGGTAGGTCAAAGTAGGTGTTGGAAGAGGAGTAGTAGTAGCTACTGAGGTAATAATAGTTGGAATGGGGGTCAAACTAGGTGAAACATTATTTGATGGGGTGAAAAATGCTCTGGGAACAAAATAGATTAAAGATACAATAACAGCCACGAAAGCTCCGATGACTAAAACAGCCGTAACAATAATTACGACTAACCGTATGCTCATAGTAAGATCATAATATGAAGAACCAAATAATATGCTAGCTTATGATAGGAATTAAGTAACAATCATATCTTATTGAGGAATATACTTATCGTGTTAAAATAATACAATCCAAGCACCCATTAGTTCAGTTGTAAGGCACTTATTTTTTCTCGTGAATAGTCGCGTGAATAAGTCGCGATACATCTAATTAATAAGGTGATATAATACTTTTATGATCATAAGAATTTCTGTTATGATTGGTTCTCAAAATCCTAAAAGGCTAGCTGAATTCTATGAAGAGGTCTTTGAGAAAAAAGCCGATTGGTCTGATGGTAATTGGTTTGGTTTTAAAATAGAAGGCAGTTTTATTACCATAGGCGAGCATTCGGAAGTAAAAGAGCGTGCAATGGAGCCTCAAAGAATATTCCTTAATTTTTATACAAATGAGGTGAAAGAAGACTTTGAAAGGATTAAGAAAATTGAAGGAGCAGAGGTTATTAAGGAACCTTATTCACCAGATGAGTCAAAGATGTTAATTTCTACTTTCGCTGATCCAGATGGAAATTATTTCCAGCTTGCTACTCCTTGGGATTCTAAATAGGACCTATTTTTTAATTACATCCCATAATTTGTAATCCAATAGTTATTTGTCTATAATATCTACTTAATTTTGGATTAGTTGTATGATTATAGAAGCTCCAGATTTATTAGATATAGTACAAAACCTAAGTCATTCCCCTGACCCTGTAATTGATCATACCACTCTGTCAGCTGCAAAAAGGTCTTCTGATTTTGGGTGGGATTTTCTCTCCAAAAGTGGAATAAAAGGGAATATCTATTCAACAGAATTTTCCGCTTTAGAATTGGCAATATCTTTAGGATACTATAATTTTTTGATATCTGATAGTACTCGTGATTTTACTAATCTTGAGAAAAGATTTAAACGATTGGTACATCAGGAAGGAACATCATCTAACTTAAGATTCCTTCCAACTATAGGTATTGAAGTAGAATCGCCAAGGAAAAAATTTTGTATAAATGGTGAAGAAAAACGTCATAGTTATGAAAAAATATCAAACAATCTTCGTATGCCTATAAACCGTGCTTCAAGTAGTTGGGGTTGGGAATTTTCGACACCTCCGTCTTATTCGTCTGATGTACAAGCATATTTGTTAAATCAATTAATTAAGGCAAGGCTTATTCCTAGCTTAGACATTCCTGAAAAATTAAGAGGAGAAGGTCTTCTGGGGAGGTATACATCACCATATATTACAAGAGATAGTTTAGCGGCAGCAATACAAAAACATTTAGATTCCAAACTAGTCTCTTTGCATATAAATTTGTGCGCTAGGGGCGGGCAATACTTTCCTGATCGAGACTTTTTTAATGCTATTTTTGCTATTGCATTTACAACCCCACTGCGATTAGCATCGAAATCAGCTGGTCCTTGGGATTCGAAAGATGGTTTTACACAAATGAAATTCCCAATATCTAGACGATTCGAAATGAAGAGCTTCGAAGTCAGCGATCTTTGGACATATAGACTTCTTAAAGAAGTTCATCTTTGGTCTTCTATCCTGCATTCACCTGAAGATGATAATCCTTTATGGGCTCAATCAAAGATAAGATTAAAAAAGATTTTTGAACACAACGACTTATTCTATGAAAATAGTTGTGTATTCACAAAAGAAAAATTATATGAGTTAGCTAAAAATCAATCTTTAGTTCGGGAGTTACGTGAAGAAATCAGAAAAACAGCTATTGATATAAGTAGAACTTTAAAGACTCAGTGAATTAATCTTTAATCTTCGGGGTATATTGATTTTTATTTTAGGCTCCTAAGTGCTCCCTCCTGTAAACCAATCAATACTTGTTTTTGTAGACCTTTAAAAGTACCATAAAGTGGGTAGTTAAGCACTTTTTATCTTAAGATATATGAGAAAGAATTTTCGAAAAATTATTCTGGCTGTTCTTTTTTTAGCACTTGCTGCAACGATTGTATATATATTTTTTTCTGTAAAAGGGGATGGCTTATTACCTACAGTTTCAAAACAAGCAACACAAACGCCTGTTAAATCTCTTGTTTTAGCTTCAGGATTGATAATCTCTTCAAATCAGCAAAGCCTGCATTTTTTAGCAGCAGGAGAGGTCGTTCAGCTTCCCTTCAAAGAGGGAGACCAGATTAAAAAAGGTGAGATTATCGCAGCTGAAGATCAGACCACGGCTGAAAAAAATCTAACAATAGCCGAGGCAAATTACCGGTCAGATCAGTCAGCTTTAAACCTTGTTATTGATAATATTCATCTATTTCAGTACGGCAATGGAGGATTTTCAAACATTGGATCAGCTAATGAAACCCAAACTCAAAAAACACAAAGGCAGGAGGCAGAAGAAGCGGTTAACGCAGCGTATGATAATGTACAGATTGCCAAAGTGGCTCTTTCGAATACAGTTCTGAAGGCTCCATTTGACGGAACATTAATTCATGAGGATATTAAATCAACCGGAGTTAATGCTCTTGTAACTGATTCTTTTGTTTTGGCGGATCTAAATCATTTAGTTTTTGAGGTGAAAGTTCCAGCTATTGAGAGTAATAATATAGCCCTGGGTGAGAGTGTACAAGTCGTCTTTGACCAACCAGAAAGTACACCTATTTCGGCTACGGTGAGCAAGATTTATCCCGGAGAGGTCACATTAGATGATGGGGGAGTAGGATTTAAAGTAGATGTGGTCAGTCCTGATTTTAATTCAAGCACTCCTCTTGGACAGACAGGAACTTTAATTCTTCCTCAAAATTTAGCTCCTAATATTCTTTCAGTTCCTTCTTGGACTATTTTAGGACATCATTTTATCTGGGTTCTGGATGAGGGTAAACTTTCCTTAAAAAGAGTTCAAGTAGGGCAAAGTTATAAAGGCATGACCCAAGTATTAAGTGGACTGACAAGCTCAGATCAGGTAATACTTGATCCCAAAAAAATAATACAGGCTGGATATTTAATTTATTAATAGATGAAAAAGATTTTAAGTAATATTGTAAAACCTCAAAATTTAGTTATTACTTTATTGGTTATTTTAATAGCTCTTCTTTTGGGAGGATTTTTTTATCTTAAGATGATGAATCGCGTGTTTATCGATGACTCACTTATAGAGGCTCCTCTTTCTGCTATTACTCCAGTCAGCGGGGGAGTTTTAAAAAAGGTATACGTTTATGAGGGAGAAAAGATCAACAAAGGGGATTTAATTGCCGATGTTGGTGATCAGCAGTTAAGAGCTCAGTCAGGAGGAGTTGTAGTAAAAGTTAACAATACTCCGGGAAGTGTTATCTCAGTTACTAATCCTGTTGCCTTCATAGCCCAACCCGATGATTTTAGAGTAGATGGGACAATAGATGAAAATAAAGGACTAGATATGTTAAAAATAGGGCAGCCAGTTGAGTTTAGTGTTGATGCTTTTCCTGGAAAAGTTTATTGGGGATATCTGGATGAGATATCACCTAGCGCCAAGCAAGAATCTCTTGCATTCTCAATATCATCTGAAAGACCTACTCAACAATTCGATGTCTTTGCGAAATTTGATCCGAACCGTTACCCCGAGCTTAAGATTGGGATGTCAGCCAAAATGATAGTTTTTACCAATCTCAATAACCAGGAGAAGATAGCTTATTAATTTATCCTAGGTATATTTCAAGACTAAAATTTATAGGGAAGTTTATGAATAAAAAAAACTCAGAAGATCAGATAAAAGTAAAAAAAGGTTTTCATCCTCATCAATGGCTGATTCTAGCGACTTTGATGATTGCCAGCTTTTTAGGCAGGTTAGATGGTACGATTGTCAATCTAGCATTGCCAAAAATTATTAGTGATTTTGGAATCACTGTCACCCAGGCAAGCTGGATCTCTACAGCATATATTATTGCAAACGCTATTTTTGTTCCTATTTTTGGCAAACTGGGAGACATGATAGGTAGAAAACCTTTGTATCTATTTGGAATAGTAGGCTTTACTGTATCTTCAATGCTTGCTGGACTTTCATTTAATCTTACTTCAATGATTATATTTAGAATTCTGCAGGCGATTACAGTATCTATAGATTATCCGATAGCCTTATCTATTATTGCATTTACATTTTTGGATCGAGAGCAGAGGGCTCAGGCTATGGGACTGTGGTCGGCGGTTTTTGCTGCAGCTGCTGTTTTTGGCCCTCTCTTAGGTGGTCCTCTAATTGATAATTTTTCCTGGAGATCTGTTTTTTATATTAACACCCCTCTTGGTATTTTAGGGACTATCATGGCATTAAAATTTATAGAAGAGCCGGTGGAGAAGATAAAAGGAGTAAAAAATTTTGATATTCTAGGAGCTCTTCTTTTAGGGACAAGCCTGGGAGTTTTGGTTCTAGTATTGGATCAAGGACAGACTTGGGGATGGGGTTCATCTAAAAGTATTATTTCATATACTGTTGCAGGTGTCTCTTTAATATCTTTTATTTATGCTGAAAAATTTGCTAAAGAACCGATCGTAGATTTAAAGTTTTTTAAAAATGCCACATTTTCATCATCAATTATTACTTCTTTTATCTCTTTTATGGGAATGATTGGAGGAATATTTTTAATTCCGCTTTTTGTCCAAGATTATCTTGGATACTCAGTTACAAAATCAGGTTATCTTTTTATCCCTATGGCATTAGGTCTTATGGTGGCTGCTCAAGTAGGGGCTAGGCTCTCCAGTAAAATTCAACCTCGTTATCTTATTCCGTTTGGTATGATAGTTTCTTCCTTTGCAATGTTTTTGTTTACCGGCCTTGATATCCGCTGGAGTGCTTTTGATATTATTTGGAGGCTAACATTATTTGCTTTAGGATTGGGATTAGGCCTTGCTCCTCTGACTCAAGCTGCAACCTCATCTGTTCCGATTGAGGAAGTAGGAGTAGCCTCATCGGTGCTGGCACTAGCTCGAAATATTGCTGGTGCATTCGGAATCGCCATCTTTGCGACAATACTGTCTGATTCAACCAATTCACATTTGGGGGATATAAGAAGATTCTCCGTTGTCCATACGACAAACCCTTTAACTGTTAAAACGATCTTTGGGCTTATGGTGACTTATGCAAATGTTTTATCGTTTCAAACTGTATTTCTTACCGCGACTGGATTCTTGGTTTTAGGTGCAGTAGCAGCATTTTTTGTTAAAGAGTCAACGGAAGAGTTTCATGGCAGAGGTGAACATCCGATTGAAATTTAATCTAAACCATAATTAATTAATCTATGAGATAATATTTTTATGGGCGGAGATTTAGTAGATTTTTTCGGGATTGAATTTGAAGCAGAGCACCCTCTATTTAGTAGCGAATTTGAGGATCTTCCTGGGATATATATTATATATACTCCGGGAAAATGTTTAGATATTGGACGAACTGAGAGATTAAAAACAACTTTAGAAGAACATCAGCATACCAAGTCTTGGCTTGATAATGCAGGAAAGAAGGAGATATATGTGGCTTTCCATCTTGACGATAATGCTGAAAGCAGAGAAGATAAAGAGAATTACCTGCGAGAAAAAATGAATCCCATTTTAGCTAAAGTTTAATAATCCTTTAAGCTAATTCTCAGCGTATATAAATACTATAAGTATCAACAGGAAGGATTTATGGGGAATATTTTTAAATCAATATTAAATTTTATAGGTAGCCATAAATTGATTGTAATTATAGCCTTGATATTAGCTGTTGGGGGATGGTATTTTTGGAGTAAGTCACAAAAGAGCACAAATACCAATCAACCTTTAACCGCAACTGCCAACAGAGGGACTTTGATTCAGTCTGTCAGTGCTTCAGGGCAAGTAGTAGCAGTCAACTCAGTTCCGATAAATACTTCAGCTACAGGAGTGGTTAAAACCGTTAATGTCGAAAATGGAGACTTGGTAACACAAGGAGAAATTATTGCTACCCTTACTTTGGATCAGGTCTCTCAACAAAAACAGGTAAATGCATATTCAAGTCTTCTCTCTGCAGAAAATACTTTGGCTTCAGATCAAGCAGACTTAAATACTCTGCAGAACACTGAATTTACTACTAATCAAAAGCTTATGAATGATGCAGTAGCTCGAGATTTAACCACAACAGATCCTACATATATAGAAGAGAATGCAGCTTGGTTGGCGGCGGAGCAAGCATATAAAAATCAAGCAGCAGTAATCTCTCAGGCTCAAGCCGCAGTTAACAGTGCCCAGCTTTCTTATATGCAGGCATCATCTTCGATTACAGCTCCTGTTGCCGGTATCGTTGAAGGTTTAACAATAACTCCAGGAACAACTATAGCTATATCCACGTCAACCACATCATCTCCGCAAACCATAGGAAATATTACACAACCTGGCCCAATTCAAGCTTCTGTTGATGTATCTGAAGTAGATTCAGTGAATGTTAATATCGGACAGAAAGCAACGCTTACATTAGATGCTTTCCCAAACGAGACTTTTACTGGAAAAGTCTTAAGCATAGATACATCGGGAGTAGTCTCATCCGGGGTGACAACTTATCCTGCTGTTATCGCCTTTGATAGCAGTGTACCCCATATTTATCCTAATATGGCGGTTAACGCGACAATCATAACAGGGATTAAAAATAACGTACTGCTAATTCCATCTACCGCTATTCAATCTCAAAATGGACAATCATATGTCAGGGTCTTGAAAAATTCTCAAGTACAAGTTGTCCCCGTACAAACAGGCGCTGCAAACGATACCGAGACAGAGATTACTTCAGGGTTAAGCTCAGGAGATAAAGTTGTTACCAGCTTTCAAGCAACTCAAGGAGGAGCGAATGGAAGCTCTCCATTTGGTCTTAATCGAGGAGGAGGTGGCGGTGGCGCTGGAGGCAGGATTTTTAGAATAGGAGGTTAAGTACTAAAAAAATTTTTATCCTTTAGCCTCTTTTTTACACTTTCTCTATTTATGATTCATGTTTCACATATATCAAAAATTTATAAAACAGGGTCTGTTGAAACAGTTGCTTTAAAAGATATTTCATTTGATGTAGCTGCAGGCGAATTTGTGGCTGTAATGGGTCCTTCGGGATCAGGAAAATCTACCTTGATGCATATGATAGGAGCTTTGGATGTTCCTACTTCAGGTGAGTATATACTAGATGGTGAGAATGTAGAGAATTTAACTGATGATGAGCTTGCGGATATACGAAATAGGAAGATAGGATTTGTCTTTCAGGCTTTTAATCTGCTTCCAAGAAGATCGGCTCTGCAGAATGTTATTTTACCTATGATATACGGTAAAGTGCCTCATGAGGAGCGTGAGACAAGAGCTGTAAAATATTTACAAATGGTGGGGTTAGGAGATAGATTAAACCATTCTTCCAATCAGCTCTCAGGTGGTCAGATGCAAAGAGTAGCTATAGCTCGTGCTCTGGTGATGAATCCAAGCATAATCCTGGCTGATGAACCGACGGGAAATATCGCCTCAAATCAAGCCTCCGAAATCATGAGTATATTCCAAGACTTAAATAAAGCAGGACATACAATTGTCATGATTACTCATGAACCAGATATAGCTGAGCACTCCAAAAGGATTATTCATATAAAAGATGGTCAAATTATTCAGGATAGCTCAAATCATAGACAGAAAAAAGCAAGGATCGAGGAAAAATAGACTATGGAATATTCAGAGATAATATCGGAAGCAGCTGGAATGTTGTTTCTAAATAAACTAAGAACTGGGCTTGCTGCTTTAGGTATAGTAATTGGTATCGGATCTGTCATTGCTCTTATCTCACTCGGGCAAGCTACCCAATTATCAGTTCAGAATCGAATTCAGTCCTTAGGGGCAAATCTCCTAACAGTTATTCCGGGAGCTGCTGATACTGGAGGCGTAAGAGGTGCAGCGGGTGGAGGTACAACTTTGACTGTTGCGGATGCACAGTCTATAGAAAACTCAAACGGTGCGGTAACTGATATTGCAGCTGTTTCTCCTGAAAGCTCAAGAAGACTCCAAGTGACAACTGGTAAGCAAAATACTAACGTGGAAATAATAGGAGCAACGCCAGCTTATCCTCAGGTCCATAAATTTGATATGGCTCAAGGAGT
>DAIDIY010000020.1 GCA_027451625.1 Candidatus Daviesbacteria bacterium
TTGGTAAATGATTATATAGACAAAGTTGAATAGTCTCTGGAACAGTGACTATCATATGATCAGAAATTAGTGCTCCTGCCATCTCAGAAGCTCCTTTACCAATAGCTAAGGCTCCTAATGATCCTAAACTACATGTATGAGAATCATTCCCCAAAATAAGTTCTCCTGGTAAGCAGTATTTTTCGATCATTACTGTATGACAGATTCCCTCTACACCTAGAGAAGAATTAGCTTGATAATTTCTAATTCCAAATCTATTAGCAAATTTCCTTTGGGTATTTCTTAAATTTTGAGCATTTGAACTATTTAAAAGCGCTAAATGATCTTCAAAGAAGATAAAATGATCTGGATGATGTATTGTATAACCCTCAGGAAAATATGTAGATAGTCCACCTGCTGAGACTAGTGTCTGTAGTTCATATGCATATCCTTTATCTATTCTTACATAAAGCTGTTGTCCTGGTGTAACATAATCAACATTGGCATGCGTTGCTATAATTTTTTCAGTCATAGTCATTGGCCGAGGAGTTGCTGATTCTGGTTGTTCAATAGTATCTGTTCTTAGCTCTAAATTTTTGATAAAAGGGAGCAGACCTCCCGCTTGAAAAATTTTCCTAGAGAGGCGGGGTAATCCCTCCATATATTTGTCTTTTGTTGGAATTTGACCCATTCTTAGTGCTTCTTTTACTTCTTCATCAAAAAAAGAAAAGTTACTGATACCATAATTTATACAATTTTCTCTAAAAATTCTTTCAAAGCTTATAGCTACTATATCTGTAATACCAGCACCTCCTAAAGCTAATTGAGCATGCTCTCGTGATGATCCTCTGCCAAATGATTGGCCGGCTACAATCGTTGAGATTCTACTGTTTAGCAGATCACCTGATTTTATTCCTCTGTTTTGAAGGCCGGTAAGACAAAATTTCCCTAGTCTTTCTGGATCTGCATCTTGGTAGCAATGTATTGAAGGAATGATGGCATCAGTTGAAATATTATCTAAAAGATCTTTTGGGTTAACTTCAGTAAGTGGTTTACCAGATAATTGTTGCTTTATTAAATTATAGTCTTTTGTTAAATATAAAATCTGCGTTTCAGGATTATTTGTCATTTTATTAATAATTATTTAGAAAGATCTGATAGCTCTTGATTAGTAAGTAAATTGGTATGCGATTTAGCATATTGAAGGATTTTCTCTATTATTTCTGGATCAGGTTGCGATATTCCCAATCCTCGTAAAGCGAGTATCACATTTGACCTACCGCTCATTTGTCCCACTCGGGCTTGCGGTTTAGTGCCGACTATTTCAGGGTTAAATCCACAATAAATTAATCCAGCAAGATCCTCTCTCTCTATCTGAATCGCCTTGAGAATAGCATCAGCATGTACGCCAGAGGCTGTATTGAAGGCTTCTTCTCCTAATAATGGATGATTAACGGGGATACTATAACCTATAGCTTTGGAATATGCCTCAGCCAGTTTTCTTATCTTAAGTCCCCATGAAATAACTTCATTTCTTGAATGAAGGTTAATCCTAAAATTATTAAAATTTTTCAATAATAGATTTAAGACCAATGCTTCTGTGGGGGTATTACCAGACCGTTCTCCAACGCCTAATAAAGTTCCCTCCACACGGGTAGCTCCTGCTCCTATAGCAGCCCAAGAGTTTGCCATGTCAAAGAATCTATCTTTATGTCCATGCCATTCTATCTGAATTGTGTTACCATCCACATTTTGATCCCTAACAATTTTATTTTTAACATAACTAACTAAGTTTTCAGTTCCTTGAGGATCAGCAAATCCTACTGTATCACAAATGCATAATTTATTAGCTCCGTTTTCTATCGCAGCTTGGTAAAGGGTAGCTATAGTGTTAGGAAAAGCTCGTGTAGTATCTTCGGTTACAAACATAACTGGGATATTGTTCTTTCTAGCTAGTTTGATTGCTTCAGTAGATTTTTTTATCATATCTTTCATTTCCCATTGATGGATAAATCTTCTCATTTCGCTGCTTCCAATAAATATTCCTGCCTCAATTTCTATTCCAGTTTTTTGTACAATATCGACTATCACCTGTACGTCAGATAAATGAGATCGGGCTGCTGCCATCAAATTTAATATCCAATCTTCTCTACCTTTGTGTACAGCTATTTGTTCTATCATGTTTTTTTGAATATTAGAACTTGCGGGGAAACCTATATTTGCTGTATCGATACCGATATCGTCCATTAATCTCAGAAGGTGAAGTTTTTCATCTAGTGAGGGATGTTTAATAGCATAAGGAGCTTGTAAGCCATCTCTTAAAGATTCATCGTGTACCGAAATAATTGGTGATTGTTGGGAGGAATGATTGTCATTCCAATCATAAACTAGATCATTAATTTCCAATGTCATATGCAGTATTATATTTTAAGACACAGCTTTCTTCAAATATCATAAATTAAGAATTTGAAATATGTTTTTATTTATTATAACTATAATATTTTTTCTATTGGTCGTGATATGTACTTTGTTGGTGCTTTTAAAAAAAGAAATGAAAAAGACATTCTCACAAGAGATAGCTTTTAACTCTTTATGGAAGGTACAATCTGTTTTATTGTCAACTCTAAAATTTGAAGATGTAGTACAACAGATAACAAATGTAATCTTAAAAGATATTAATTATATCAATATGGGATATGTTATAGTTGTACTTGCTTTAGTTGATAAAGATCAAAAAAATTTAAGAAGAATTGGTATTTCACGAACAGAAGAAGCGGAAGAATTTATTAAAAGGTACCCCAAGCCTTTTACAGATATAGAAATTCCATTGGATGAAATAAAAAATATAGGAGTCCAAGCAATAAGGAAAAATAAGATTTTGGTTACAAGCAATGTGGCAGATGTATTATATCCTACGGTAGATGCTGATTTTGTTCGTAATCTTCAACAAAAGGTTGGTTTAAAAACTACTATAGTATTCCCGGTTGTATCAAGGAACAGGAAACTAGGAATATTAATTTTTAGTTTAAAAAAAGATCAATCTAAAATTAGTGATATAGAATGGGCTGTAATGAGGAATTATGCAGGATCGGTAGGAATAGCTGTGGAAAACTCTGTTTTATTTGAAGATGTCAGTAAAAGTAACGAGGCGTTGACAGATGCTAATAAAAAACTTGAAGATCTAGATAAATTAAAAGACGATTTTGTATCTATAGCATCACATGAACTGCGAACCCCAATGACAGCGATAAGATCATATGCATGGATGGCTTTAAATAAAGCTGATACGCCGCTTTCTTCAAAAATGCAGAAATATTTACAGCGAACACTTATATCAACAGAGCGGTTAATAAATTTGGTTAATGATATGTTAAATATATCAAGAATAGAATCAGGTAGGGTTGCTATAAGTCCAATATCATTTGATATGGTGACTCTTGTCAAAGATGTTTTAGTTGAAGTTGAACCAAAATCAAAGGAGAAACAATTAAATCTTTTAATCACAGGTCCTATCTTAATACCAAAAGTGTTCGCTGACCCAGATAAAGTAAGAGAAGTATTGCTTAATTTGATTGGTAATGCTATGAAATTTACTCTTAATGGAGGATCTATATCAATGTCATTTTTCACAGATGGTCAAATGGTAGAGACATCAGTTAAGGACAGTGGAGTAGGAATTTCGAAAGAAGATTTATCAAAATTGTTTCTAAAGTTTGGGAGATTGGATGATTCTTATGTAGCAGCTGCTACATCTGGGGGAACAGGACTAGGACTATACATTTGTAAAAGCTTAATAACACTTATGAGAGGTAAGATTTGGGCTTCATCTGAAGGTTTGGGAAAAGGAACAACCTTTACATTTTCTCTTCCAGCTGCAACGCCTCAAGTTTTAGCGAATGAAGAAAATTATACAATTAGAGTGTCTAGTGGAGAGGCTAAAAATTTAGAGCCAGTAGCTATTTAGGGATATTTCAAAATTTGACAGAAGTGATATAGTATAGTTATCGGATATGGATAAAAGAAAAGTTTTAATTGTAGAAGATGATCAATTCCTTCGAGAGTTTTATCAAGAGTTATTATCAGGTGCAGGTTATATTGTAGATGTGGCTCCGGATGGGGAAACGGCTCTTGCTAAAATTAGACAGGGAGGATGGAATTTAGTTCTTTTGGATATTATGCTTCCTAAGAAAGATGGATTATCGATTCTAAAAGACCTTAAAACTCAAGGGCCAGCAGTACCAAATGGGCAGATAGTTATGTTAACTAATTTAGGAAATGATACGATTATAAATCAGGCATTTCTTTTAGGAGCAAATGGATATTTGGTTAAATCGTCAATGAATCCAGATGATGTTTTGAATGAAATTAAAAATTACCTTCAAAAATAACTTCAAAGCTACATGTTAAAGATTGTATTTGAGGATCCCTATATAATGGTGATAGATAAGCCTGCTGGTTTAGTTGTTACTAGAAGTGAAACTCAAAAAGGAGAGACAATTGAGGATATTTTAGTTAGTAAGCATGGTGAAAAATTAGAACGAGGAGGAGTTGTTCATCGGTTAGATAAAGATACTTCTGGTCTTTTAATTGTTGCCAAAACTTCAGCATCTTTAGAATCATTGCAGAATCAATTTAAAAACAGACAAGTTAAAAAAAGCTATTTAGCTTTGGTACACGGAGAGCTAAACGAGGAAGGAAGGATAGAGGGTTCTATTGGCAGAAATCCATTTAATAGGGAAAAATTTTCGGTTTTTGAAACTTCCGTTAAAGAGGGGAAAGAAGCTATAACTGAGTATCAACCTTTAGCAAAACTTAAAATGAGCGATGATAATTTGCAGAAAGTTTTTGCTGGCTTTAACAAAATACAGATGAGAAGATTAGGATCGATGCATTATCCGTTATTTACCCTTCTTAATTGCTATCCGCTAACTGGACGGACACACCAAATTAGGGTACATTTAAAGTATATCGGTTTTCCGGTTGTGGCTGACGAAAAATATGGGGGCAGAAAGGTAGTTAGGCTAGATAAAAGGTGGTGTCCTAGACAATTTTTGCATGCTGCAAAAATTTCGTTTATTCATCCAGCTTTTGGTAATGAGATGACATTTGAATCTAAACTGCCTGAGGATCTGCTTGCTGCTCAGTCTCTTCTGGAGCCTGTAAAGATATAGGTTATCTAAACTAAGTTTCAATATATGCCCGACTCAAATTCTTTATTCGTTCAACTTGCTGCAGTGCTTGGACTATCAGCTGTTATCGGGCTGCTTGCTAAATATTTTCGATTACCGCTGTTGGTAGGCTATCTTTTAGTAGGAGTATTAATAGCTTCTCTAAGGATTTTTGATTCATCATCCGAGGTGTTGACCACGTTTCCAACTATCGGTATCGCATTCGCTCTATTTTTTATTGGAATGGAGCTCGATTTAAAAGATATTAAATCTTTAGGAAAACCGATAGTCATAGCAAGTATAGGGCAGATTGTTTTTGCTAATCTTGTTGGATTTACCGTTGCTTCATTGTTTGGATACCCTCAAGTAGAAGCAGTGTTTTTAGGTATGGGATTAGGATTCTCATCAACGATAGTTATTATTAAGCTTCTTTTAGAAAAAAAAGATATAAGCTCATTGTATGGAAAATTAAGTATAGGAATTACTGTTTTGGAGGATCTGGTGGCTATTGTAGTCCTTATGGGAATGACTATGGGAAGTTCCGTTTTGAGCATAGGAACTCAAAATTTAATCACTTTATTATTATTCCTATTCAAGGGCACAATACTTTTCCTTTCGGCTTTCTTGCTGTCTAAAGTATTTTTAAAAAGACTTTTTAAAGCAGTCGCAGCATCTCCAGAGTTACTTTTCCTGTCTGCTATAGCCTGGTGTTTTGTTTTTGTTTCTCTGGCAATATTTTTAGGATTTTCAGTTGTCACTGGCGCATTTTTAGCAGGACTTGCCTTGGCTAACTCACCGTTCCATTTTGAGATAGAAGGTAAGGTTAAATCTTTAAGAGATTTTTTTGTAACCTTATTTTTTGTTTATCTTGGATCTCAGGTAGTATTTGCAAATATTTTAACAGTTCTTCCATTAGTTTTGATATTTACTCTCTATGCGCTTATTTTAAAACCAATTATTATCCTTTTAATCTTAGGCTCATTTGGATTCAGAAAGCATACCATCTTCCAAACAGCTATTAATCTATCACAAGTTTCTGAATTTTCTTTAATTATTATGTTGGTAGGGGTAACCTTAGGGGTAGTCAGCAGAAATTCACTGACGATAATGGCTTTGACCGGTGTACTATCAATAGTTTCATCATCGATTATGATCTCATTCTCAAAGCAAATATATAAAAAGATTGGTTTTATAGTAGGGTTTTTTGAGTCTGATGGAGGAGTATCTAGTATGGAAAGAGAAAAAAGGAAACCGCAGCTTTCTGAGCATGTAATAGTCATAGGCGGTCATAGAATGGGGGGAGAGGTAATTAAGTTTTTAAAGCAGGAAGACATCCCCTTTTTGGTGGTAGATTTTAATCCAAAGGTGGTTCAATCACTCACTCAAAAGGGATTTAGAGTTCTTTATGGAGATATAGGAGATCCGGAGATTATTGATTTTTTGAATTTGGAAGAGTCGCGGCTTATTATCTCGACAGCCTCAGATATCGATGATAATTTGACCCTGCTTGCTGAAATTAAGAGGCGCCGGATTCAAACGTTAATAATTACCCGGGCAACTACTCCTTCTGAAGCAAGACTGCTTTATAAGATGGGAGCGGAATATGTGATCTTGCCTGAGGTCGTTTCAGGGTCGTTCTTGACTGAAATCTTAAGGTCTCACTGGCATAATTTAAATTACTTTAAACACAGGGCTGAGATAGAGTTAAATAAGTTGACAAAAAATATAGAATTAGGTGTAGACTAGATATAGGAGGTGATCCGAATATGGCTATGTTTGGAGGTTTTTATAAAGGAGATAAGAAAAAAAAGAAAAAAGAATCAGCGAATAAAATGACAGCAGGAGTATCTCCTGCGTTTATTCCCCCCAAGGTCATTCCTAAGGGTAAAAAAGAATTTTAGTTTTTCCGAAAATAATTTGTTCAAACTAGAGTATGGCAAAGATTGTACTGAAAAAGAAAAAGAGTAGTTTAGGAACTTTGAAGAACAAACCGCTGGGAATAAACGTTGCCATAATTTGTATAGTAGTAGTTGTTGGGTTAATAGTCCTAGGGAAGTTTTTAAGCTTTGTTTTGAGTCTCAATTATCCTTATGCTCCTGATTCAGCAACTGTTGATCAGAAGCAATTCCTTTGGGATGGCAGGTCAACTTTAAATTTAGTTCTGAAAGGAGATAGAGTAGATGTTTTATCATATAATCCAGTCCAACAGACTATTTTATTATTAAAGCTTCCTAACGATACTTACATGGATCTACCAATGAGTTTTGGTAGATGGCCTGTCGGAAGTATTTATCAATTAGGTCAGGTCGAAAATCCACCAATAGGTGCTAGGCTACTGAAAGAATCAGTCTCAGAAGCTCTAGGTATCCCAATTGATGACTACATAATCTTTACCGGAAATGATGCTCAACTCCCAGTTGAAACGACAGTTGATAATGTCCGCCACAGTATTTTGTATGCTCTGGGAATACTAAGAAGTATTAAAACGGATCTTTCACTCTCAGAATTAAACAACTTCTATTGGGATTTGAGTAATGTTAGATTTGATAAAGTAAAAGTAGTTGATCTTGGAACTTCACAGATTACCCAATCGCTGCTGCTGGCTGACGGGAGTAGAGTCTTGGGAATTAACACTTTACTTTTAGATCAATTTTTAGAAGGGCAGCTTTTAGATGGTTCAATGGCATCAGAGAGTGTTTCAGTGGCAGTAGAGAATGCTACAAGCCATCCCCAATTGGCTGCATTTGCTGCTAGAATGATTACAAATCTGGGAGGAAGAGTTATTTTTACCAATAACGCTCCTGTGAATTTAGAAAAAAGTATAGTACTTAAGACTTCATCGTCACCTGCTCAAACTTATACTCAGGAGAGATTAACCCAGATATTTGCACCTGACTGCCTTCCTCGAGAAGAGATACTCTTTTTTGCTCAAGATAACAGGGGTTGCTTAAAATTCAGCTGTACGACGAGTGATGGGTTTATAAATGATTGTTTGAAAAAGGATCCCGGTGATTTTACCTCTCAAGCAGATATTACTGTATTCCTAGGAGAGGATTTCTATCGACGCATCAACGACCGGACATACAAAGTAGGCAGCTGAGCAAAAGATGATTATCTGGGTAATCCTGTTTACCATCGTATTTATAATCTCGTTTTTTATGGCATACCATTCGATGGGAGATTTTAGGGAGAAACCATCAAATCTATCTTCTGATTATTCTTTGTATTTAATAAAAAATAAAGCTGCATTCAATGAATCTATTCTGCATCAGTTGCACCAGTTTAATCGAGAGAAAAAGAGAGTTTTTTCTATTGAAAGATTATTTAAAGGTAATCAGAGCGCACTTGTTTTACATATAAGCAGGGAAGTAATAGGAAAGATTGCCAATGCTATAGATATTTTAGAACTGGAGGACTATTCTTTAAAATCATCACAATCCAAAGTGGCAATATCCTGGGAAGTAGGGTTGAAGAGCTCTCATAAAAGTTTTGGAGGATTTTCATCTCCGCTGCCTATACCAAAGCTTAATTTTAATCAGGAATTTTGGTGGCAGCTCCTTCTAGAACCGCTTGATACAAATGAATCTTTATTTCAAGTAGAAATCAGGGCGGTCCTTATGGGAGATGATAATAGTCAAATTAAAGAGATTCTTCCTGATATTTTGAGAATCGGCAATGAAGGAGGATTAGGAGTACTTCCCTCAGTTTATGCTCCATCTCAACTGTTGTCGTTTTATAATCAGCGGAGTTTTACCCCGGCAGTTTTGGCTAAGACTTTAAATAAGGGAGCAACTTTTAGGTCTTCGGGGCACCATTTGCTCTCACTTATAAACTTTGGAGATTAAGCAGACTCTTCTTCTTCACCTTCTTCAGAGGCGTATTCAGAACCATCTAAGGGGATAACTATATTATCAGAAGAATAAGTAGTACTTTGAGACGATGAATCTAAAAATGATGGCTGATTTCGAAATCTAGCGGCCCGAAAAACCTCGTGGATTAAAATTGATAGACTATTTGTTTTAATAGTTTTGATGAAAGCTGAGTACTTGTTTCCTCCTTTAATAAGTCTTAATAGGATATGAGATAGATCGTCAGGAATTGCTCCTAAATATTCATCAGAAGGTGTCGTAACTGATATTGATCTGCTTTTTGGTACTAACTTAACGAACTCTCCGGGAGAAAGGAGAGAAAGCCTTTGGGGCTCAGCTACTTTTACTAAAGAGACAGATTTAGTCTTTCCTGGTTGCTCAATAAAAAAATCAGGAGTAATTTGTATAGGAGAACTATTTATCCTTATCTCATTTCTGGTACCTTTTTTACCGAATGACTCAATTCTTTTTAAAAACTTAATAGCAATTTGATTATATGGATCGTATTTTAGCGACTGTTGGTAATATCTTTTGGATTCGGAAAGATCTCCAAGCTCAAAATAAGCCCTAGCGAGCCTGTTTAAAACATCTGTATTTTGAGGTTCGGTTTCAAAAATTTGTTTATTTATTCTTAATGCTTCTTCCCAATTGGCTGATAAGGCCGCAGCAATTGCTTGCTGGTGAAGCAGGACAACAGGATCGCTCATTAGTAGGAAAGTTTAGAAAGTTTTGGTTGTTTTGTCAATGAGATGTTGTAGATGCATATAGTTGAATCAAACCTATTTAATTTAGAGATTATTATGTTATTATTTTTATGTTAATTAGATATGCGTATGAATAATATTTTCAAGATGTCAGATAGAGATAGAAGGATATCTTTTCTGATGATAATATTCTCTTTGGCTATTTTAACGTTTGTATTTTGGTTTACGATCTCTCCATTTTCATATAAAGATAATTTAACAATCTGTCATTATAACAATACCGTTCAAAGCGGATTTAGCGAGTGCATGCAGCCTTATTGGAATCAGTTTAAAATTGCAAGCCCTGCAGTAAATATTTTACTTGGATTAATTTTAGCTTCACTTGTCATTTTGATTATAACTGAAATAAAAGGAAAATTTAGAAGATAATCTAGTATTTTAATCTAAATTTAATTAAGGCTCATTTAATACTTTTTTCCCTTGCTTCTGATTGTAATCATTTCCTACAATTACTAGTACATTGTATCCTGCTTGAGTAGATTTTGAATAACTTATAGTGTTGATACTAAATTCTTTTTCGATTACATGCATATCTGATATGTTTACATTTTGGCCATATACAGTGATTGTCGTTGTTTGTACATCCTTTGAGGAAGCATCGGTTGGATCAAGAACTTGAAGGCTGTTATCTCTTAATCTATTGACTGCAATCTGAGCAAGACCTGGAATTGAAGTTCCATTTTCAACTTCAATTATAGCTGGAACTGGCTGAGCTTTTCCCTTGATAGTATCAGTTAGCCAGTTATGAACGCTTCCCCAGTTTCCAAGTCCATCTTTAGGAGCAAGGATAGCTTGTCCATCCGAAGAGTATGTATCTTTTAGAAAGTTTTGATCAGTTAGAGCAAGGCTTATTATTTGATATTTACTAAGGTCAGATGAATGCTGGATAAGAGCTGTCAGATCGCTAGTGGCCATATCTGTACGAAGATCATCACCTAAACTAGAGACGAATGGTAGGATTTTTGGAATAAAACCTATAGATAGAATCTTTTGTTTTGCCGCAACCATCAAGTTCCTCTGTCTTGCAGCTCTTCCGAAATCAGTTCCATCCTGCAAAGAATGCCTGGATCGAACATATGCTAATGCGGTTGCTCCATCCATATGTTGTATACCTTTATTAAAGTGAAGATGATCATAGCGGCATGGAAATATATCCTCTATAGCAGATTGAGTCGCTTCTTGAAGAAGTTTAGGAAGGTCGGATGGAGAATGACCGCATAGATCATTTTCTTTGCCATCGATAGGGTATTGATAATCATCAAATGCTATTTGCACATTAACGTCAACTCCGCCTAAAGTATCAATGGTGTTTTTAAATCCATTAAAATCTAATCCGACAAAGTTATGAATTGGAAGCCCCGTAACTTGAGACATAATATATTCAGCTAAGTGCCCGCCGCCGTCGGTTCCTTTAAACTGAGACAGTTTATTAGGGTAGTTAGTATCATCAAGACCAATAGAGTAAGCAGTATTAATCTTCCAGTAACTCCCATTGTTTCCATCTGTTGGGATTTTAATCCAAATATCTCTTGGGATAGAGACCAAAAACACTTTTTTAATTTTAGGGTCTACATGAACTACCATTATTGAATCTGTAAGATAAGGTCCGTCATGATTTCCTCCGCCATAACCTAAAAGTAAAACATTAAATGGTATATTATTAGACAGATCATTACTTATAGATTGAGTATCTCCTTGTACTGTGGAATCGTTTTTTATAAAGACTTTACTAGTCAGCTCGTGAGCTTTAAATATAAAAAAACCAATTATTAATAGAAATAAAACTAATAAAATTATTAATTTATTAGAATGTAGACGCATATATTAGTTAAAGAAACAAAACTATAAAAAATTCTACAGTCTTTGAAAATTAAAGTCTAGCTATTATACATCTTTGGCTATTTTGAGATCCATCGGTATCCTAAACTAGAAGGTTATATTTATCTTCAAGTAAGATTTTTAGTTCCTTCTAAGAAATATTTCTGTAAAGGAAAAATATTTAGCAATTGCTGAGAGTTTTAAAGATTGAGCGTCTCAACTTTAGCCGTAATTTTTTTAATGTTTATCATTTTAGTAATAAGTATTAAACTGATTAAGGATAATGTTAAAACTTCTAACGAAGGTAGAAAATAAAAGGATGAAAATAGAAATTTTAAAAGTTGTAATTCTTCCTTTGGTTGTCTTAAGCGCTCTTATCTTCTATTTTTTTATCAGTTCTCCATACTACTCAAGCGATATAACCAATCATCTAAGATGGGGAGAATTAGCAATAAATAAAGGAGTAAATAATTTTTATCAAGATCCAGTAAATACTGATAGGTATCAAAAATATCCTCCTCTTGCTATCTTGTCTTTCGTATCTGACTTATATATTTACAAAAACATTAGTATTATCTCTTCAAAATATCCTTCTTTTATTAACTCTCATAATTTAGAAAGATCGAAAATATATTATTTAAAGGTAGTAGAAATTTTGGCGACTATTGGAACAGGAATAATAATCTATCTTCTTACAGGACTTATTAAAAATATAAATAAAAAAAACCGCGTCATCACAACTGTACTTTTCTTATTTAACCCTGCAACTATTTACCTGTCTGCTATATGGGGCCAAATTGACTTCCTTCAGCTTTTTTTTATTCTTGTCGGTTTCTATTTCTTTTTCCGTGATAGAATACTGGTTTCAGCTCTGTTCGCAGCACTTGCTCTTCTTTCAAAGCAAACAGTAATCATTTATTGGTTTATTCTTTTATTCTTGATTCTTATGAAATGGGGATGGAAAAAATTTTTACTTTCATTAATAATAAATATTTTGGTATTTGAGGCGGTTTTTATGCCTTTTTTTAATTTTTCTCTTATAAAACCGTTTAAATTTTATTTTATGAGTTTTTCTCTTACAGATCACCTGTCAACCTCATTTGCGTTTAATCTCTGGGGAATCTTTTCAGCATTTGGAAGAGGAGTATCTGATTCTAATATGTTTCTTTTTCTTAGTTTACATTATTGGGGATATCTTTTTTTTGGTCTGTTATTTTTAGACCTTTCTTATATTTTACTCAAGAGTAAGATCACTTTGGAAAAGACTATTTACTATTTATTTTTAGTAACTATCACTTACTTTTTTTTCTTGACTCGTATGCATGAGAGATATTTAATTCCAGTAATTGTTTTCTCCACAATCCTTACTGCATTTTCTAAAAAATATTTGTTTTCCTTTGTTTTTTTTACTATTTTCCAATTTTTAATGTTATATAATTACAGCTCTTTGCCTGATCCAAGATTAGATTTTCTTTTAATAATAGCTAAAAATTTATATATAGAGATTTTCTTAACACTTTCTTATTTTTTTATATTACTCTACAATATTTATATCTTCCACAAAGACTATCTCAAAGGGATAAAGTTTAATTTTTTAATAAATTGGGATTATCTTAAGACAGGTCTTTATATAAGGAAGTAATATCTGGCATGGATAAAAAAGAGTATATTTCATTGTCTCCGTCTCAATCTTTGGAAAAGTTGGGAGTGACGGATCAAGGACTTTCAGATGAAGAGGCTCAAAAGAGATTAGTTCAATATGGTGAGAATACTCTTAGAAAAGGTTCAAACACTGCCTTAAATATATTTATTAAACAGTTTAGAAGTTCATTGATATATCTTTTTATCATTGCTGCTGCAATATCCTTTTTCCTTAATGATTTTACTGATGGAGTAGTTATTACTGTAATTTTGCTTCTTAATGCAATCCTTGGATTTTTTCAAGAATATAGATCTGAAAGATCTATCGAAAAACTTTCCAAGTTTATAAGCAAACAAGTCTTGGTTATAAGAAATGGAAAGATAGAACTGATTGAAGAAAAATTTCTTACTATAGGAGATATCGTTAAACTAAGAGAAGGGGATATCGTTCCTGCTGATATAAAGTTGATTCAAGCCGAAGATTTTAATGTAAATGAATCACAGCTTAGTGGTGAATCAGTATCCATAGATAAAAAACCAGGAGATGATGAAAAATCTTTAGTTTTTGCGGGAAGTGTAATAGAGGAGGGGGAAGGAATAGGTGCAGTGTATGCCATTGGTAATAATACGGCTCTGGGAAGCATAGCAAGACTTTCTTCTAATACTAAAAAAGTGACTCAGTACGAAAAATCTTTACAGGATTTTAGTAATTTTTTGATGAGGATAATTCTTATTACTTTAGCAGTTATATTTTTCGGAAAGCTTCTTATTACTCATGACATCTCTCAGATCTCTGCTTTGTTTTTATTTGTTGTAGCTTTGGCGGTAACTGTTATTCCTGAAGCGCTGCCTGTTATAGCGATTGTTACTTTATCAGAAGGTGCTTTGAAGTTAGCAAGAAGAAGTGTAGTAGTAAAACGATTATCTTCGCTTGAGGATTTGGGGAATGTTAATCTTCTTTGTACAGATAAGACTGGAACTTTGACAGAGAATAAATTAAGAATACGGGACGTAGTAAGTGATGAAAAAGATCTTTTTTTAAAGTTTGTTTATGCGTCTATTGAAAATTTGGGACTTCGAAAGAAGAAATTTGAAAGTCCTTATGATTTAGCCTTTCAAGAATACATTCCTCAACAAATCAAGGATCAGGTTAAAGAGTGGAAACAGATAGCTGATTTGCCTTTTGACCCTAAAGCAAGAAGAAGAAGAGTTTTAATAGAGAATAAAATAGGGGATAAGCATTACTTAGTAGAAGTAGGTTCTGTTGAAACTCTACTTAATATCTCCTCAACTCATAAAAAAGACGAATATATAAAAAGGATTATTGAAGATGGGAAGGAGGGAATTAGACATTTAGGAATTGCATTTAAAGAGGTATCTCAAGTTGATAACTTTGATATCTTAAAAAATGAAGATGGACTAAAGTTCTTAGGTTATGCACAGATGATAGATCCTCTTCGTCCAACTGCTAAACATACAATCGAGCTTGCTGAAAAGCTCGGAATTGATATTAAAATTTTAACCGGAGACAGTAAAGAGGTTGCTGAATATGTGGGAAAGCAGATAGGACTTTTAAAAGATGATCAGACTGTATATAGCGGAGATGAGATAGAGAAGATGACTGAATTTCAACTTAAAAACGCGGTTGAGGCATGTGCTGTCTTTGCTAGGGTGACTCCGGAACAAAAGTATCAGATTATTAAATTATTAAAAGAAAAACATGTTGTTGGATACCAAGGGGATGGAATAAACGATGCTCCTTCTTTGAAGCTGGCTGATGTAGCAGTAGCTGTAAATAGTGCTACAGATGTTGCCAAGGAAAGCTCTGACATTGTACTCCTCAAAAATGATTTGGAGGTTATTATTAACGGAATCCATTATGGGAGAAATATCTTTGTTAATATTAATAAATATATAAAACACACAATGGTGGGGAATTTCGGAAGCTTTTTCTCATTGGCCATTTTATATTTAGTTTCTGCTGATCTACCTCTCCTTCCTATTCAATTGCTTCTTGGTAACTTAATTCAAGATATACCTCTTATCACGATCTATTCTGATAATGTAGATTTATCTGAAGTAAAAAAGCCTCAAAAGTATGATATCCACTCAATTATGTTCATCTCTTTATTTTTAGGATCTTTTTCAGCTATTTTTGACTTTGTTTACTTTAGATTTGTTGGATTTTCATCCAACCCTCAAACTCAAACAAGTTTATTCCTTTTTTTAACATTTACTCAGTTAGTAGTCATCTTGTCGGTAAGAAACAGACTCCATATGTGGCAGGGAAGAAGTCCCTCTGCTTTAGTTATAGGGTCTATACTCATCTTTTCTCTATTTTCACTTTTTATTACTTATTTTGTTCCCTTAGGACATATTTTTTCATTTATCCCGCTTCCTGCAAGTTCGATAGGAGTTATAGTATTAGCAACGCTTATTTATGTAATGATTTTGGACTATATTAAGGTGGTTTATTTTAAAGTTATCCAAAAATAATTAATTTAAGGTGTAGGAGTGGCAGAGACTGCTGGCATAACAGTTGGAGTGACATAGATAATCTGGGGACCAGATGAAGTGGGACTGGGTGATGCGATTGTAGTAGGTGACGGAACTAACGTAGGAGAGGGGATACTGGTTGGACTTGTAATAACTCCTGGACCACCTCCTACTCCCGGTACTGTTCCTAGATTTATTATTTGAAATGAATTATTTCTTCCTAAGATATAACCAATAACACCAGCGATTAATAAAAGAACGACTACTAAAATAGGCCCCCATGGACTTCTATTGAATACATAAACATTTCGATAGTTTTCTGGTTTTTGATCGGCATTCATAGTTTAGAATTATCCTAGCTTTATTTTAAAATTTGTCTAAGGACTAAAAAGAAGCAGGTAAGAATTATAAGGTTAATCTTCGGTTAAGAGAATTTTATCTTTAAAATTTGCAAAAACAGAGTTAATCTTTTAAGATTAGGGATATGTCAGGACACAGTAAATGGTCGACAATTAAACGCGCCAAAGGAGCAAACGATATTAAAAGGGGGCAAACTTTTACTAAAATAGCAAATGCTATCTCACTAGCAGCAAGATTGGGAGGAAATGGAGAACCCGAATCAAACCCGAAACTGAGATTAGCATTAGAAAGTGCTCGTCGTGTAAATATGCCTAAGGAAAACATTAATAGGGCAATAGATAGGGGGTTAGGAAAACTTCCAGGACAGAGTTTTGAAGAAGTGACTTATGAAGGATTTGGTCCGGGAAAAGTCTCTTTTTATATAGAAGGAGTAACTGATAATAAACTCAGGACTTCTCAGGAGATTCGAAATATATTTGATCGTGCAGGAGGAAATTTAGGAAACACGGGCAGTACTGTTTATATGTTTGATAAAAAAGGCGAGATTAAAGTAAAAAGTAAGGGGGGAGTAACTGATGAGGAGATTTTAGAGCTTATTGATCTGGGAGTAGAAGATGTTGAAGATTATGAAGAAGATGGGGTAACAAAATATCTTCTTTATACTGAACCTTCAGTCTTAGGGCAAAAAATAAAAGAAGTCTCCGAGAAAGATTATGAGGTAGAGGAGTCGGGGATTATTATGAAGCCCAATATTTCTGTTGAAATCGTAGATACCGAGGTTGCAAATAAAGTTATTGAATTTGCTCAAAGAATTGAAGATTTAGATGATGTCCAAAAGGTCTATGCAAATTTTATCGTTAATACATAAGCGTTAAATTAATAAGTAGCATAATTATGTTAAATCTGGGACTTAATAAAAGACAAAAAATTATAGCTACTGTAATCTTACTCTCTGCTGTCCTCCTCTCTATGCGCCTTATTCCAATTTCATTCTATATAGCAGATAGGTTCTATATTATTCTAGGATTTGGAGCTTTGGCATATATTTTGTCTTTATGGTCACTTTGGGAGGGAATAAGTTTGCTAAAAGGAATAATACTTTTAATACTACCAACTTTTTTTGCGATAGCTGTATCTAGCTATTATTTCCTATTGCCAGTTAGATTTGCTGTAAGGATTCCAGTGGCTTTTGGATTTGGGCTTATATTTTACATTCTTCTTTTGTCTCAAAATATTTTTAATGTCTCATCTATAAGGACTATCCCTTTATATCGTGCAGCTTCTACTGCTGTACTTGTATTGACCTTAGTGACTGCATTTTTACTTTTTAATGTTATTTACTCATTCGATATGCTTTTTATCTGGAATGCATTGATTGTGGCCTTAGTAACTTTTCCACTGAGCATATATGTGCTTTGGTCTCTTGAAATGGAGCGTCTTGACGCTGTAATTATCACATATGCTATGATAATCTCGTTAGTAATAGGGGAGCTGGGGTTAGTTTTATCGTTTTGGCCTATCTTCCATCCTTTAGCCTCGCTTGTTTTAGCAACAGGATTATATATAAGCCTAGGGCTTACAACACATTCGTTGAAAGACCGGTTAACGAGGGAAGCTGTAATTGAATATCTAGGTTGGGGTTTGGGAGTTTTAATTGTAGCTATTTTAAGTACTTCTTGGGTTAGCTGAATAATTTTTAGCCACAAAACAGAGCAGAGTAGAGTAGTACTATAGGACTTAGATGATATAGTTTGATATAGTGGATAAATTAAAACCATTTTAAAAACTATAAGATATTATTATTTAGATTACAGTGGGAATAATTTATTTTCTGATTTAATTTTTGAAGTGGAGACTGCGTTAGGGTGTACTCTTTCTTACAATTCTTATGTGTATAACTTAGCTAAGCAGTTTACACGCGTGAAAAAGGGAGGAGATCTCTTAGGTGAGAGTAAGTGTATATCGATCTGTTAATGTATATAGTAGATTGATTTAATCTATAGTTATGCTTTCAGCTTTTTAAGTCTGTCTCCTCCTCTAAGAGTAGAGTTGTTTTAAATATATTTATTGTCGCACAATGTATCTTATGCGACGTTAGATAAGGATTCAGAGAAGAGGCCTAACCGGATATTTGAGCTTTTTATAATAAATAAAATTCTCATAATAAAATAAATAATAAAACCTTTCTTTTAGCCTCATTTTTTTGATTTTTTCACTAAAAATTTTTCATTTTGTATTTTTAAAAAATTATTTACAAGGATAATGTTTTAATTTTTACAACAGCCCAAACCGAGATGACTATTTACAGGCAATCCCCCTTTTTCGACCGTTTTAGGGGGTTTGTAGCCGGTCAAGTATTTTAGTTTTAAAATGATTTTAGATCTAGGAGGTACTATGATCCATGCGCATTAGTATTTACTTAACTAGTTTTTAATTGATCATTTAAAATATAAATTTTATTTGTCTACTGACTTATGATTAATTTAATCCGAGTAAACTAAAACATTTTAATTTAATTTGTCGACGTCGCACAATGATACTACCTTGATTGTTGACAATAAGCACGACTTTGTCTTAAGCTAACTTTAAGTATGGATAACGATATTCCTTATTTTCCGGATTTTAAATGGAAGGATCCTTTTGGAAAAAGGAATAGTTTTTTGAAGAAAAATTTTACTGCCATTGTTTTTGTTGCCGTAGTATTGATAGCCTTACCAATTAGCTTAATATTGCTACAAAATAAACAAATAATATTTTCTCATGCCGCGACAGATGAAATAATGTTTTTAGGACCAAGCATTACTCCGGGTCCTTCTGGATCACCTGGCACAACAACTAATTCGCAGATAAATATTCAAATACAATCTCCATTTGGAGGAATTACCGCAACCCCTACCCCTTCAATCTCTCCTTCCCCATCTTAGTAGATAAATCATGAGAATAAACAGAGCTCTCATTGACAAACAAGCGTAGCTAGGTTTAAATTTGTATATAGATTGTTTTTTATGCGATATTATTATTCTCTAGCCTCTTTTTTTGTATTTCTACTAATTTTATTTATATTGTTTTTCCCAACAAAAGTAGAAGCAATGACTATAAGTGGACATGTTTCTAATTCAAGTAATACCTCTCTGCAAAATGTAAATATAGAGATCTATGATAGCTCTAAAGGCGGTGAAACACCTGGAAATTCTAACTCAACTCACTATATTAATACAGATAGTAGTGGTAACTTTTCAGATTCTTCTTTAGTAAATGATGGAGATGGTTATGCTGTAAGAGTTCATAATGCTTCTGTTCAACCTGTGCCTACTAATAAATCAAATCTTTGCAACGCATCTGATGGATCTTATGAAAATCAAAATGCTCCAGCCGGAGTTTGTGGCGGCAAAACTGTAAGTTGTGCTCAAAATTGTAGTTTTATCTATAATGCATCTTCTCCACAGTCTCCTTCTGGAAGTGCTTACTTAAGGCAAGTAATTTTAGATAGTGATCAGCATACCGTTGAGACTAGAATAATACAGTTAAATAATGCTTCTTTTGATAATAATGGAGCCCAACTTGTTCCTGGGCAAGTTTTCTTAGCATATGATTTAAGGAATGCTACTTCTTATGGACTTCCAGCTGATGCTTTATGGAGTGATTATTCTGAGTTCAGTTATGTTGAGAACGGACAGCAGATGATATATCAAACACTTATTCAAGCTAATAATACATCAGACGGCCATACTAAAGGCACTATCTGGTATAGGACATGTAGTGTTGATCCTAAATCAAATACAGGTTTAGGAAGTTGCGTGAATTTTAAGGCTTTAAGTGGAACTTTTTGGCAATCAGACTGGGCAAGAATATTTGAGTTTGTTTATACAGCTAATATTTCAGGCCAAAATGTACTTTATTTACACCAGACGATTCTTGAATCAGATGGTGAAACTGTAATCTCTAGAAATTGTACTTTAAATACTTCTGATCCTTCAGGAGTTCTAGGTGTAAGCTGCCCAGCCGGTGGAGGGTGGTCCGCACCATATAATTTAAGTGGAAAAGATGCATTACCATCAAATCCTGGGTTTACAGCTATTGCTGGATATCTTCATATGGTAAACGGTCAACAATATTTGATGATTTCATTGTATCAAAAAGATGGAACAGATTATAATCGGGATTGCCAGATAGATCCTACAAACCTTGGGCTTTGTGGGGGAAATTTTGAGCAGTTCCAATATAAACTATCTTCGAATGTAGCTTTTTCTGAAACTACTTATAATGCTCAAACACCACCTCCTCCGAATCAACCGATTACAGGAGAGTCTTTTTCATGCGCATACGATACTACCGGTCAGGTTTCTAGTACGACATTTAACTGGAATCAAGCTTCCAGTGTTGATCATTATACATTAAGGTTTGATGATCAAACTTCTCCCGGATGGATGGATGGAGGAGATTTCACAGTCGGGGTGAATTCTTCTACAACAAGTTATACGACTGGAACTAGAGGTAATATTTGGGGACCAGGTGATTCTAAGGGTAATTTAGTCACTGGAAATATCCCTCCAGGTGTTCCTTATGGCGTGAGTGTAACAGGATATGACAAAAACGGAAATCCAGTGACTACTAGCGGTGGTTTTGCGTGGAATGGAGTTGCTAGCTGCCCTGCTGCTACTCCAACGTCAACTCCTACACCTTTGCCTACCGCAACAGTGACACCAACACCGACTAATACCCCAACGCCAACAGCTACACCTACTCCTCCGCCTTACACTACATATTATAAGATTACTGAAGGATATGAAGGAAACTTAGATAGCGTCAATAACCCAAAAATTCCATATGTTGATCCGACTGATTTAGTTTATACATTTAAAGATACAACTCCTGGACCAAAAGTAATTTGGATCAGATTTTATCAGAATTATGGTCCACCTCAAGATTTTTCTAAGACAATTATTTACTCCCCTAACCCGGTAATATCTACTGTTAGTTGTACTTATGATCCTTCAGGAAACGGTACTCAGATATCAATTCAAGGAAGTCATTTTTACTCTCATGCGAATGGAGGTCAAGGAGGACTTCTGGCAAACAATGAAAGTGCTAATATCGAAAGCTGGCAGAGTACAAATTATTTAACTCCAACATCTGCTCTTGCGCCTACTCCTTCTGGATCAAATCTTAATCCTAATGATTCATTGATTGTCGCTACAATTCCGGATAAACCTACCGGTACCTTCCCAGTTCAGTTAACACTCGATGATGGAAGGACAGTTTCAAGTTCATGTGCGATAAACTTAACAACAGTTGCTTTCAATGCTCAAACTCAGTGCCGGCCAGATGGCCAGTTGCAGCAAAATAATGTATCTATAAATATATACAAAGACGTTCCTGGAGGCAATGTGCCTATCTTTACGACGACTACATCTTTGGATGCTAATGGAGATCCGGTGAATTTTGCCCCTCCTCTTGAACAAGGGCAGCCATATTCACTTTTGATCCAAGCTCCTCATACCCTGACTTCAAGAGTAGACTTTACGACGGCTACATTTGGTACATCTGGTGGAACTACTAATATTTCAGATCCAATAATTTTAAGAGTTGGTGATATAGCTGGAGCCAAAGATACAAATGCAGATGGTATTGTAAATTCACTAGATTATTCAAAACTTCTTAGTGAGTGGTTGATTGATCCTACTGTATCTTCTGGAACTTCTACTCAAGCTCCACTTGGAGATTTCAATTTGGATGGTTCTGTAAATAGTATTGATTATGCTTGTTTAGTTAGTAACTATAATCAATCAAGTGATACATATCTAGCTCCCACTCCATCTGTAACTCAAAATGCAGTTAATACTGAATCTAAACCAGCTGTTGTGGATCCTACACCAAGTGAAAGTATTACTCCATCTCCTTCTGTTTCTCCGACTGAAACTACCACTTCTACGCCTATACCCGCTCAATAGCCAGGGTAAAAGAAAGGCGTGAAAAATTGACAAGTAGACAAAAGAAAAAGTATATGCTACTAATTAATAAGTAAGCTAAATATGTCTGATTTTTTAGGAAAGTATCGATTATATCTATTAGGACTTCTAGGACTGCTGATTATTATAATAGTAGCCTTTTTAGCTTATAGATCTCATTTGTCATCCACAAATAGTATGGCACAGATTCCTTATAGAGCACCAATGCAGGTTGTGTATCCCCCGTCAACCTTAACTCTTACAGCTGATTCAAAATCAGTCAAAGTTGGACAAAACCTGAGCATAAAGATTAACGCATCATCATCTCAACGTTCAGATGGATTTGATATTATTCTGCTTTACGATCCGAAAATGGTTTCGGTTGTGCCTTTTTCTGCTACTAACACTGTTAAGGTAGGTGCGATTTATGATCAATATCCGATAAATATAGATGATATAACTCATGGAAGGATTTTATTTTCCGGAATTACTAATAACGCTGTTGGCGTGATACCAAATGGTGTCTTAGGGACAGCAACATTTAAAGCTAAAAAAGCCGGCGTGGCTCAATTTTCAATCTATTTTATAAAAAAAGGAGCCACCAATGATAGCAATCTTACCGCTCATCATGAAGCCCGTGATCTCCTAGATTCAGTTAGAGGGGTAACTGTTAATATACTTGGCATTAAGTAGTTTAAATATTTTCTATGATTTATAAAAAAATAATAATCACTCTAATATTATTTGCGGGGCTTATCTTCGATCCTAGCCATGTGTTTGCTTCATCTGCTACGCTATCTCTCTCTCCAGCTACAGGTACATTTAACCAAGGTTGTAGTTTCTCCATAGATGTAATATTAGATACTGGAGGGCAGGCAACTGATGGAACGGATGCAGTAATAAATTATGATCCGACTAGGTTTCAGGCTGTAAGCATTACCAATGGTACAATCTATAGTGATTATCCTGGACAGAAAATTGATTCCACTAACGGTCAGATATCAATCTCAGGTCTTGCTTCTCCCGGATCAAGTGGCTACACTGGTACAGGAACATTGGCGACTATTAATTTTACTGTTTTGCCTTCAGCTCCTACAGGGCTTACTCAAATGACTATTCTCTATGATCCTAGTAAAACCAATGAATCCAATGTTGTCCTTCACGGATCGGATACCAGTATTTTAGGTCAGGTAAATAATGGAAGTTATACTGTAGGAACTAGTGCCTGCGGAACAACAGGATCATCGCTATCGCCTACTTTGGAGTCTAAAATTCCACCTCCTATTGGAGGTTCAACTGATTTAGGAGGTAAAACTCCTCCACCATATGTTACTTTAGCTAAAAGCGGAGACGATAAAGCGACGATATTTTTAGGAGTCTTAGGTGGAGGTCTGACAGTCTTAGGTATTTTAGGCTTAACCTTTATCTAAAAAGTTTTAATTTAGAAGTTTTACTCTTACTTTATGTTGATTTCTGCCCTAATTACAGATTTTTTAGAATATTTAGAGCTTGAGAGAAACGCCTCCCAAAGAACGATTGTTAATTATGATCATTATTTAAAAAGGTTTGTAGATTTCACCCAAGATATTGATCCTGGTAAGATTGATTATGATTTAATCAGAAGATATAGGTTGCATCTTTCGCGTTATTCAGACCCTAAAACTGGAGTACATCTTAAAAAAATAACTCAGAATTATTTTTTGATAGCTATTCGTGCTTTTTTAAAATATCTTGCTAAAAGAGATATCTCATCTTTATCTCCAGAAAAAGTAGAGCTATCAGAAGCAGATGCTCGTCCTCTAAAAGTTTTAGATAATGAGAGTTTAGAACGACTACTTCAAACTCCTATTCCCAACGATATTTCAGGGCTCAGGGATAAGACTCTACTCGAGTTGCTATTTTCAACAGGGCTTCGTGTTTCTGAGCTTGCCAGCTTAAATAGAGAAACTATCAATATTGAAAGGCGAGAATTTTCAGTTATTGGTAAAGGAAATAAAATACGGGTAGTATTCATCTCTGATGAGGCGGCTCTATGGCTGGAGAGATATCTTCAAAATAGGCGCGATCAATTTAAGCCCTTGTTTATAAGGTTTCAAGGACGGATTGATCCATCTGAAGATGGTGAAAAAATGAGGCTTACTTCCCGATCAATTGAGCGTATTGTTGAAAAATATGTTAAAAAAGCAGGCCTTTCTATCAAAGCAACACCACACACGCTAAGACATGGGTTTGCTACTGATTTATTGATGAATGGAGCTGATATCCGTTCAGTTCAAGAGATGTTAGGACATAGTAATATCTCAACGACACAGATTTATACCCATGTTACAAATAAACATTTAAAAGATGTACATCAAGCTTTTCACTCCAAGAATAAAGTGACTTAAAAACTAAAGTAAAGATTTTATTAAATTGATGTTTTTTTCATCTGGTCCAGTGTTGTCAAATCCAGGTACTTCTAGGATAAAAGGCTTATCTGAGAGCATTGGGTGGTTAAGTAGGTAAGAAAATGCTTCTTTCCCGATCTTTCCTTCACCTATATTTTCATGGCGGTCTTTTTTTGATCCCATTTCAGTTTTTGAGTCATTTAAATGAACAGCTGCTAAATTATCAAATCCTATCTGATCTTCAAACTGAGTTAATAGTTGATCTAAAATCTTTTTTTGCGTTATGTCATATCCTGAGGCAAACAAGTGTTGTGTATCAAGACAAATTTTAATCTTTTTATTTCCTGTTCGATCTACAATTTGGGCAAGCTCCTCTATGGTATCGCCAATTAAGTTTCCTGCTCCGGCACAGTTTTCAAGTATCAAATAAGGTGGTTCGTTATCCGGTGTGTTAGCTTCATTTATCACTTGATTTAGAGAGCGTACCACTTGATCTAGACTATTTTCAAATGAAATTTTTCCTGCTGATCCTAAATGGAAAATAGTTCCTTCTAGTTTGAATCTTTCGGCTTCTTTTAATGAATAAGTAAGCCAGGAGATGGCTTTTTCCAGATTTAGTGGGTTTTGAGTAGCTAAATTTATAAGATAAGCTCCATGGATAAAATTAGGATATATTCCAGAATTTTTTAGATTAAGTAGATATTTTTCGACTTCTTCATCTGTGTGATTAGCCTTAAGCCAACTTTGAGGTGGTGAGATAAAAATTTGGGTAGCCTCAGCTCCAATTCTCTGGGCATTTTCTAGGCTTTTACTTAACGATCCTGCTGCTGAGACGTGAGCGCCAATTTTTACCATATAAAATTTAAGAGTTATTAGTTTAAAAAAGAGCTTTACCTGCTAGTCCATAAACCTGAAAATCAGAGATAAATCCCGGTATTTGTATTGGCCAAGACAAAATTACGGCATAAAATCCTGGACTGAAAAAGGAAAGGATGCTCCAATGATAAAATAAGGCGTAGGATATTGCAAAAAATAAACCTATTATAAAATAAACAATTCCAACTGTAGCCAGATTTTTTTCCGGATTTAATTTTTTAAGATTTAATATTTGAATCAGTCTCATTCTCTTGATTGCCGATTACGGTTGCTGCCGCTACACTCTCCCCTTCCCTCATCCTCATAAGTATTACTCCTTGAGTTTGTCGTTGAAGAGCGGGTACTTCTCTAATATTTAATTTTATGATCTGACCCTTATTTGATGTCAATACTAACATTCCTTCATTTTGGCTGACTATTTGAGCTGTAACAATAGTGCCTGTCTTTGAGGTTACTTGGGCTGCTTTTACACCCATTCCTCCCCTACCTTGACGTGTCCAGCCTGATACAGCGGTTTTCTTGCCTAATCCTTTAGCAGTGACAACCAATAGATAATCTGAATTTGGATTTATTATTTTATTTAATGAAACTACGGTATCTTCTTTTTGTAGATTGATACCTCGTACTCCCGATGTGTCTCGATGAGTAGGTCTGACATTAGTCTCTGAAAACCTTAGTGATTGTCCAGCTTGAGAGACAATTATTAGCTCATCGCTTCCTGTAGTTGGAGTAACCCAGCAAAGTGTATCACCTTTATCTAAATTGATTGAAACTAATCCGTTTCTGCGGATAGATGCATACTCTTCTATTGGAGTCTTTTTAATATTTCCTAATTTAGTACCCATAAAAAGATACTTAAATTCGCCTTTTTGACGGGTTGTTAAAATAGCTGTAATTTTTTCACCTTGATCTATATTTATTAAATTGACAATAGCTTGACCTTTGGCTATCCTCGAACTTTCAGGTATCTCCCATACTTTCAGTTGAAATACTCGGCCTTTATCAGTAAAGAAGAGAATGTTGTCTAATGTTTTGGTTGAAAAGATATGACTCACCGCATCTTCTTCTTTAGTTGTAATACCCGAAACACCTTTGCCTCCTCTTGCTTGGGTACGGAATGTCCCGGGAAGTTGACGTTTTATATATCCACTTTCTGTTATAGTAACTATCGTTGCCTCATCAGCAATCAAATCTTCTTCTGAGAACTCACCTACTTTTTGTTTGTATACCCTAGTCTTTCTCTCATCACCATATCTATCTTTTATTTTATTGAGTTCATCTTTGATGACTTTAAGTATTTTTTCCGGATGGGCTAATAGATCCAAAAGATAGGCAATAAGCTCTCTTACTAGTTTTAATTCATCTTCAATCTTTTGTCTCTCCAGGGCAGCAAGTCTTCTTAGCTGCATATCCAAAATTGCTTGAGCTTGAATCTCAGAGAGTTTGAAGAGATTAATTAAATTGATCTTTGCCTCATCAGCATCCTGGCTTTCACGAATAGTTTTAATTACCTTATCTATATTATCAACAGCTATCTTAAGACCTTCTAAAACATGTTCTCTGGCTCTTGCTTCTTTAAGTTCGAATTCTGAGCGTCGGCGTACAACTACTTGCCGATGAGAGATAAACTCTTCAAGGATATGTTTTAAGGGTAAAAGATGAGGAACACCATCGACAAGTGCGACCATGTTCACATTAAATATAGATTGCATCGCGGTCATCTTATAAAGGTTATTTAGAAGCCATTGAGGTTTAGCGTCACGTTTTAGCTCAATTACAATTCTCATTCCTCTTCTATCAGATTCATCGC
>DAIDIY010000021.1 GCA_027451625.1 Candidatus Daviesbacteria bacterium
ATACGATATTGGCTCTTTGGCTAGTGTTGCAAGACAAATTTTACTAGAAGATAAGGATAAACTTTATGCAGTTGCTAGTCAGATAGAAGAAAGAGGTTCCATTACTGGAGATAGAGCAAAGGAAGTAATAACATTGATTGATAGACCAAATGTTAGTATCCAGCTGACTGGTCCCATCGGAGAAAAGCATAATTATTCAACCAGAATTAGAAGCAATCGTTCAGTTCCAATAAAAGGAATTGTATATTTAAACTGACTTATTTGTAACAGTTGACAATAACTTTATCAGAATATAGGATATTATCTGCCAGCTTATAAGATGAAAGGTGAGGTAGATTACCAGTTAGTTTGTGAATTTTATTCCCGTTTAGACCAAGTTGAAAATTCTCTAAAAGAAAGCACTCAGAATTCTAGTCCTGAGACTGAATTTAAAAACGATTTGCTAATATGGAGAAATTTTGTTGACAAAAAATTACCAGAAAACATATTAGCATTAAGAAGATTTGTGGATTTTCAATGGTTAAATTCAATGAAAGGATTTGCAGATTCCTATCCTTTAGCTTTGTCTTTAATGTCTCAGATAGGACAGGTAACTATATTTGACAGTACACAACTGGGAGATGATAGCAGACCACTTACTGTAAGTGAGAGAGGAAAATTATCTATATCTCAAGGGTTCAATTTATTAGAAGAGAGTGATACTTGGAATGATATAGCTAAAACTTATCATAAAAGAGCTAAACGTAGGCTTTCTGATGTTTTAAAAATTACTCCTTTTGACCCCTGCGTTGATCCCCAAATTGATAGACTAGTTTTTCAAACAGAATCTAATATAGCAGGTGTTGAGATAAAAGTTGAGTTTGATAAAATTATCGGGCTGGATAGATTCACTATGTGTTTAACTCCTGAAATCCTTAGTTCGTTGATCTATCATCCTCATAGAAACTTTAAATTAAATCATGAAGGTACCTAAGTTTATAATTATTAGCGGACTTCCTGGATCAGGGAAAAGTACTTTAGCATCAGGAATTGCTAAAAAATTAAAAATTCCTGTATTTTCTGTAGATCCAATTGAATCAGGAATTATAAGCTCTGGTATTTCTAGAAGCTTTGAAACAGGACTCGCTGCCTATCTGGTAGTAAAAAATCTTGCAGAAGAACAATTAAAAATTGGGTTATCCTGCATAGTAGATTCCGTAAGTCCTGTAAAGCAAGCACGTGATATGTGGAATGATTTAGCAAAAAAGTATCAAATAAGACCTATTATTATTGAATGTATATTAGAACAAAAAATTCATAAACTCAGGATGGCGCAACGAGTTAGGAATATTCCACATATTCCAGAGACTAAATGGGAAGATGTTGAAAAAAGACGTCAGGAATACTTACCATGGAAAAATGAAAGGCTAAAAATTGACACATCAAAAAGCCTGGAAAAAAATATCAAAGCAGCAGTTTTATATATAAATTCTAAATAAAGCACTACTTTAAAATTGATTTTTTTTATATATAATAGATTTAATAAAGAAAAATTTACCAGTAAGCTTCATTTATCTTCTCTTGCTTAAAGGAAGATCCATAAAACTAATAAATATTAATAGATAGAATGCAGTATTCTGGTTTAACTTATGAGTTTATCAAACTTAGGGAAAAAAGCCGATCATAAACGCTTAAATCAATGGTATGCCACGTCTATTTGCGGAAACGATATTTTAAGCTCTACATTTTATGTTTCTGGAATTTCAATAGGTTATTCAGGAGTATTTGCTCCTATTGTTCTTCTAATGATAGGGCTAATTCTTTTCTTTTATAAATCTGTTTACACAGAAGTTGTTGAAGCTCTCCCCACAAATGGAGGGGCTTACAACTGTTTGCTAAATGCAACATCTAAAAATATTGCTGCCATAGCTGGCACGACTACTGTTTTGTCATATATTGCAACTGCAGTAATCTCAGGAGAATCAGCTATCCAATATCTATCTTCACTAATATCAGTCCCAATTATCTACCTGACTATTCTTCTGCTGATTATTTTTGCATTACTTGTGATATCCGGAATTAAAGATTCTGCCAAGGTGGCTTTTACGATTTTTTCAATACATCTTGCGACACTGACAATATTTGTACTAATGGGAGTATATTACATTTTTCATGTTCATCCACAGTATCTACTGGATAATTTACGCCAATCCGGTTCTATAATTTCTCATTTAGGCGGAATTATTCCAGCAATCTTTTTTGGATTCTCAGCCTCTCTTTTAGGAGTTTCCGGGTTTGAAAGTTCAGCGAATTTTGTCGAGGAACAGCAAAGAGGAGTATTTAGGAAAACACTCAGGAATATGCTTATAGGAGTAGTAATATTTAACCCATTAATTGCATTTATAGCCTTGTGCGTACTTCCATTCCATGAGCTAATTCAAACTCAAAATTTTTTACTTTCATCGGTGGCAAATCAGATTGGCGGAAAATATTTTGAAACTGCCGTAGTCATAGATGCTTTCTTGGTATTATCAGGAGCAGTTCTAACTGCATATGTAGGAGTAAGCGGTCTAATTTACCGAATGGTAACCGACGGATGCTTCCCTTATTTTCTTGCTAAAATAAACCGAAAGGGGTCTTATCCTTATATAATAATTTTATTTGCTTTGCTTTGTATCTCTATCTTATTGGCTACATCTGGAAATTTACTTTCACTGGCTGGAGTATATACGATAGCTTTCTTAACTGTGATGACTTTATTTGCTTTTGGAAACCTTATAATGAGGGAAACCAGAAAAGAGCTTAAAAGAACATACTCAGCTCCTATTGTATTTGTAGTTTTAGCATTCCTCTCAACTTCAACTGGAATTATTGGGAATATAATGCTTAGTTCACATAATGTTTTTTATTTTGCAACCTATTTTGGTCCAGCGATATTTATAGTTTTCTCCACTATATATTTTGATTACATCCTTTTATTCCTGATTCGCTTTTCTCCTGAATTTATAAGAAAAAGATTAGAAACAGTTTATATTAATATAACCAATAACGGAAAATTTATTGTTTTTATAAGACATCTCTCTCGTCTTCACTTAATTCTTGATTATATTAATAGAAATGAAATAGGGAAGACGGTATATTTAGTTTATTGTAATGATAATCTGCAAAATAATTCTAAAGAGCCTTTGGAATATAAAAAATTATTAAAAGCATTGCCTATTCTCAAGGAGTCTGGAGTTTTTCCTGATCTTAATATTGTTCCTATTATCAAAGAGAAACCATTTGGTCCACAAGTCATAAGTGAAGTGTCTAAAGAGCTAAGTATTAATAAAAATAGAATACTAGTCGGATCAATTCATCATGAACATACTTTTGACTATGAAGATCTGGGTGGAGTTAGAATTATCTTTTGAAAAATTCAAATTTGATGTCAATTCTTTTTAAAATTTATAAACTATTTGCTTTCTGAAAATTAATATGCGAATATATAAGCATGGTGATAAGCGGGCTTTCTGGTAATGAAATCTTCTGTCTAAACAAAAAAGGCTTTGTGCCTGGAAATTTAATAATAGGGAATAGCGTCTATTCTTTAGGTTTTGTTGGGAGCTTAGGATCAAGCCTAAAAACGATGGTAGGGGGAGAAGTCACTCAGCTGACATCTCTTATTGCAGAAGGCCGTGAACAAGCTCTTGGTAGACTTCTTGCAGAATCACAAAAAGAACAGGATATTGGAATAACAGGAGTAAGCAGTGAAATTATCTTTCATCCAGAAAATATAGAATTTTTATCAGTAGGATCTAGTTTAAAATTAGCAAATTCATCCACATCAATCTCCTCGTTTTCAAGCTCGGCTGACGGTCAAGAGCTTTATTGCCAAATAGATGCAGGTTATATGCCTATAAAATTTGTCTTCGGGAATGTGGCTTACTCGATAGGAGTATCAAAAGGAATTATGGGCACTTTAAAAACATTAGGAAGAGGAGAAATTAAAGAATATACAGAGATATTCACAACCACTCGAAACCTAGCCTTAGAAAGAATTATCAATGAGGCAAAAGAAGCTAAAGCAAATGCAGTTGTCGGTATAAATACAACGATACTTCCAATAAGCGGTATGCAGGAGATGTTAATGATAGGTACCGCTTCATATAATAAAAATTTGCCATCGGATTTTGCTAACAATCCCGCAACAAGTGATCTTACAGAAGAAGAATTATGGAATATCACTTCTTTGGGGTATATACCCTTAAAATTGATGCTTGGAACTTCTGTTTATTCTTTGGGTCTTAAAGGAAGCATCACATCAATGTTTAAATCACTAGTAAGAGGTGAGATCCCGGAACTGACGACATTAATCTATGAAGCACGGGAGAAATCGATAGGTAAGATTATGGATGAGGCTCAATCTATTGGTGCAGATGATGTAATTGGAGTAAAAACATATGTGTATTCATTAGGTGGGTCATTAATTGAATTTTTGGCTATCGGGACTGCAATTAAAAAAGTTGGCGGAAATATAAAAACAGAAACTCCCCAACTTCTGACTCAAGCGATTATTCGTGATAAAGATACATATACAAATGCTGCTGAATACAGCTTCGGCGTAAACCTAAATACTTCTTCTTAATCTAGATGGATATTAATCCTTCTCATAAAATCTTTATAGTTCAAAAGGTCATAGTTTTAAATTCAAAAAATAATATCCTTGTCATAAGACGGTCAGATACAGCTAAAATAAGACCTTTAGGATGGGATCTTCCCGGAGGAAGTTTAGAATTTGGAGAAGACCCAAAAAAGGTAATTAAAAGAGAGATAGAAGAAGAAACAGGAATAAATACAGGTCAAATTGAGCTTTTAGATATAACTTCTTTTTTAGAAGAAGATAAATATACCCTGATGATAGGCTATACAGCTTATGCAGATAAAACAGATGTCAAATTAAGTTTCGAACATGATTTGTATAAATGGTCGACGAAAGATGACTTTTTAAATTCAGATATACCTGATACTTACAAAAATTTTCTTAAAAAAATTTAAGCTTAAATATCTTTCTAATGCAAGCTTGTGATTAGATTGTACTATACAGCTTTACTACTTTTATATATAATCTGGGTGTTGGAAGAGGTATATAAAAGATTTATCTCTTTCTACTTTTTTAAAAAAAGTTTATTTCATAAAACTTTATACAAAAAATTACAGAACTAGAGAGTACAATACTAATTATTTTTACAGATGTGAGTCTATATTAAAAATTTAAGTCTTAAATAGACCTCAATATGTTTTTAAAAATTATTTAAGATGTATAAAATAGAAAAATTATGGTTTGAAATAAAAGAACAGCTTACCATATTGGGAGATTTTCATAATCGCAGTAAATTCAAAAGATATGCTTTCCCTTTTCTTGCTACTTTATTAGTCCTTTTCCTAAAGTCATTTTTTTATCCCTTATTAGGTCGAGCCTCATCTTTTGTCCTCCTTTCTTCTATTGTTGCAATAAGTTCGTTATACGGAGGACTAGGACCGGGGTTGTTGGCTACATTTATCGCTGCACTGACTAATTATCAATTTTTCTTAACCATAGAGACCTCAAGAAGATCTATAACCGGAGATATAATTCTGACCATAATTTTTATAATTGAAGGACTTTTGATTAGTTCCATAAGTGAGGCAAAGTTTGAAGCGGAGAAAGAAAAAGACCAGTTTATAGGTTTTGCTGGCCATGAATTAAAAAACCCCTTAAGTGTGATTAAAGGTTTTTCTGAACTGACTATCTCAAAAGCTAGAAAGAAAAAATTATATAAAATTCTTGAATATACCCAAGAAATAAACAACCAAACGGATATAATGGTAAGTCTTATTAACGACTTATTGGATATGACTAGAATCAGAGTCGGTAGTTTTACCTATAAGTTTGAAGATTGCGATATAGAAGATTTAGTTGAGGGTGTTGTTGATTACCAAAGAGTCGTTTTTATAAATAGAAAAATAAAATTATTAGGGAGCTCAAATAGAACTATATACGCAGACAGATACCGTATAAGTCAAGTTATTTCAAATTTAATAATTAATGCTTTAAAGTATTCAGGAGATGATAAACCAATTGAGGTAAAAATTAAAAATAATAAAAATTCTGTCCTTATCTCAGTTAAAGATTTTGGTATAGGAATTTCACCTGATGATAGACTTAAAATTTTTACTCTTTTTTACCGAGCATCTCAAGCAAAAAGGAATAGTAAGGAAGGATTAGGTTTAGGATTGTATATATCGACAAAGATTATTCAACATCACAAAGGAAAAATCTGGGTCAAAAGTAGCTTGGGAAAGGGATCTACCTTTTATGTTGAACTTAACACTATTTAAAATGTAGAAAGCAACTGACTTAAGGTTGTAAATGCTCCCTTGTAGGATGCTTGGAGGCAATGAATTTATGGGGAGAGACAAAATGAGAACTTTCAACGGCCATAAAGTAAGCAATTGTCGAAATAACCGCTATATAAAAACTAACTGGTAGGGGAGTAATAAAGGCTAAGATTAGTCCTCCCCAAGTAAATATTAAACTAAGTATTACTGACAAAATTATAGTTTCTAAGGGTTTATGAGTTATATGTATAGCTGTTGCTGCAGGGGCAATAAGAAGCGCGAAAATAAGAAGTATTCCTACTACTTGGACTGAAACAGCAACAGTTATAGCAAGAATTATCATAAAAATAATTGAGAGAAATCTTACTGGAACACCTCTTGATAAGGCTACTTCTGGATCAATTGAAGCAAAAAGCAATGGACGAAACAATATTCCTATAAGAAAGATTATTAATATCCCTGCATAAAGTGAGATTTGAGTATCCTCATTAGTTATACTTAAGACAGAACCGAATAATAAAGATACAGTCTCTGAAGCTGAATTAGTATATATATGTAAGAAAAAAACTCCTAACCCCAAAGCAAAAGCTAAAACCATTCCTATCTCTACATCTCTACCCTTTAATCTCTCTCCTAAAACCCCTATTCCTAAAGCAGCTACTAAGATAGCCCCTATCATTCCTAAAAGTGAGCTTATTCCAAACACAACAGCTCCTGTAGCTCCTGCAAAACCTATATGGGAAAGAGCATGAGCTGCAAATGCCTGTGACCTTATGACTATAAAATAGCCTAATACCCCAGCAACTATTGAGATAATAGTTCCTGTCAAAAAAGCATTTTTGATAAACTCATATTGAATTAAAGTATTCATTTAAAATTTTTATTTCGCCCTGGTTTAAAAAATTTATACAGGCATCAATCGAACTATTAAATAAAAGACAAATGAAAAAGCTGCTATTAGAAAACTTACTGGCAGATTCGTAAGGGCAGAGATAAATATACTTACCCAAACATATATCAATGAGAGAATTACAGAGAGAGTTATTGCTGATGATGGCGTATTAGATATTCTCATCGCTGAAGCAGCAGGACCAATCAATAATGTAAATATTAATAAAACACCAACCACATAAACCGAAATAGAGACTGCTATTGCTACAATGACTAAGAATATAACTGAGAGAAATCTTACTGGAACACCTCTTGATAAGGCTACTTCTGGATCAATTGAAGCAAAAAGCAATGGACGAAACATTAATACAATAAGAGATAAAACTGAGATTGAAAGAAGTAATGTTATAAAAACATCCAGATGGTTTATTCCTACAATTGTCCCGAATAATATACTATATGCTGCTTCAGCATATCCTGAATAAACTGAAAGGAAAAGAACCCCTAATCCCAGCATTAAGGTTAGTATTATGCCGATGGTAATGTCTCGTTCTCTAAAGTCTCTTCCTAGCACACCTATTCCTAAAGCAGCAAGTATAGTAAATAATAAAAGTCCAAATAATGGATCTATACCAAATAAGACTGCACCTGCAGCTCCTGCAAAACCTATATGGGAAAGAGCATGACCCGCAAAACTCAAACCTCTTACTAAGAGAAAATAACCAACTACTGAAGCAGTAATAGCAATTAGGCTTCCTGCTAAAAAAGCATTTTCAATAAATTGATACTGAAAGACATTGAGCATTAACTAACCTCTCCAATAACGCATATTTTGCCGCGAGCTTTTATTACATCGATTGGAGATCCATAAAGTTTTGTTAGAATCTCTGTTGTAATTACCTTATCAGCTGAACCAATCTCGCTTTTTCCATTAGCAAGATATAAAACTCTGTCAACCACTCCCAACAGCGGATTTATGTCATGAGTCACGAAAAGAACTGTTACCGCTCTACTTTTAGTAACCCCCGAGATCAGATTTACTATCTCAGATGCGCTACTAGGATCCAAATTTGATAAAGGTTCATCTAGCAAGAATAGCTTCGGACTGGTAATTAGAGCTTGTGCGATAAGCAATCGTTGTTGTTCTCCCCCTGATAATTTTGAAATAGGGGACTCTGCAAATGATATCGCATTTACCTCTTTTAAAACTTTATTTACTTCACTTTCTTTTCTCTTATTGGGTAAACCAAATCCCCACTTATTACCATCAAATCCAAATCCAACAATATCTTTAGCTCTAAGAGCTAGCACTGATTCAAGCTCTCGATGTTGAGGTGTATATCCTATTTGATTATTCCCCGTTTTAGGAGTATTACCGAAAATTTGAATAGTCCCAGAGGTTGGTTTAATAAGACCCAAAATAAGTTTTAAAAAGGTACTCTTACCTGCTCCGTTAGGCCCAAGAATAGCAATAAATTCACCTTGACGTACAGTCAAGTTTAAATTATTCAATATAACTCTTCCACCTATTTGATAGGATAGATTTTTTACTTCAAGTATAGGATTATCAGATTCATTCATAGGGATAAAAATATTATCTCACATTCTGCAGGGTTTTATCTAAATTATTTAATTGATTTAGCATCCATGTCTGATAGTGCTCATTGACAGGCATCGTCTCAGAAACTGGAACTACCGGAATACCAGCTTTTTGAGATTCATTTTGTAAGTTAGAAGTAACTGGAGTTATAGTTTGACTATTGTAAATTAATATTTTAATTAGATGATTTTTTATTTGATTATTAACTGTAATAACAGTATTCGCCGGAGGATCATTTCCTTCGGATACTGCTTTCTCAAAAGCAAAAGGAGTTAATACATTAAAACCAAGCATTCGAGACTGATAGAGATATATAGTTTCAGTCAATCCTATAGGAGTATTAGTGTATTTATTTTTGATTGACATCATCAGCTGATTTATCTGCTGTAAAGACTGATCAAATCTCATTAAATTTGTATCATAATAAGATGAGTCATTGGGATCTTCTTTTTTTAGATCAGAAGTTATTTGCTGAGCGATAACAGGAATATTATCCATTCCATACCAGACATGAGGATTCTGGGGAAGTCTATCGGGTGATATGTCTCCTGCAGTAATCACTATCCTTTCCGTATTGGGAGAAGCTGATATAAGCTTATCCATCCAATCATCATATCCTAATCCATTTTTAATAATAATATTAGCTTTAGCTACAGCTAGGCTGTCGGCAACATTTGACTCATATTCATGGGGATCAATATTTGGATTAGATAGAATATTTTTAACCGAGACGTACTTTCCTCCTAGCTGAGAAGAGATATCTCCGTAAAAGTCTTCTGCCGCTACTATTTGTATTTTATTCATTCTGTTTTGGGGTATAAAATTTTCAGTTTTTCCCAAAATGATCAATCCCGCTACTAATAAAGACAGCAGAATAAATAAACCTATGATTACGAAGAGAAAAAACTTTTTATTCATATTTTTGACACTGCCGACAAAGACCAAAAAATTCGATGTCGTGGTGCCTTATTTGAAATCCTGTTGTATTCAGAATTTCTTTCTCCCAAAGATTTATTTTACAGTTATATATATCTTCTATCTCTCCGCATCTCTGGCAAAGCAGGTGATGATGATCCTGTCTACCGCTATATTCATATCTCATCTTACTTTCGCCTAAATTAACCTCTTTGATTAATCCTTTTTTGGAAAACGAGTTGATAGTTCTAAAGATTGTTGCCCGATCAGCCTTAACACCATATCTGTTTAAGATTAATTTAATTGAAGATGAATCAAGCGGCTTATCAGATTCTAACAGAATATTTAGTATATTCAAACGCACTGGGGTTACTTTAAGGGAGTATTTATGCAAATCATCTAAAAGATGAGATATTTTATTCATAATGCGACTAAGTTGCATCTAGTATATAATTAAAAATTTTTCCTGTCAACACAGCCCAAAAACAAACTGATCATATTTGGTATAATTAAATCATGAGTTTACCGGAAAACAAGCGATCAAACCAAGAACTACCAAATAGAACAAGAAAAAAACTCAAAAGACATTCAAAACCAACTCATACACTTAATGCTAATTTAATCGGAAGAAGAGAACTCTTGGCATTACTTGGTACTGGGGCAGCGGCAGCTACTGGGTATTTGGTATTCAAAAATAACTTGGAAGGAAATACAGATAAAACTTTTAAAGAACAAATACTTAATTTTAGCTGGACTGATGCCCAAAATCCTGATAAACTGACGACTTTATCTGATTCCATCATAAAACAATATCTTATTTTATCAGAATCTACCCGCTTAAATTTTGATTCGATGAAAGTACCAGGAAGGATTACTTTTTATCAAACAACAGATCAATATATTCAAAGTATTAAACAAGTTGCTCCCGGTAATCATTCTCCTGACGAGTGGGGGTATACTGACTACCAAACAGGGAAAATTTTTATAGACTTGAGTCGTTTGAAAGAACAAAGCTTAAAAGAATCACCTGATATTGAAGCTGGAAGAGCAATATTGGAAGCAGAATTTCATGAACTTATTCATCTTGATGTAAGCGGGAAAAAACAAGGAATATTGATTAATAATCCCCAAGCCTATTTTTATTCTCCTGTGTCAGGTAAAAATGAAATGATAGAATCATTTAGAGGGGGTGTTGCTTATACGAAAACCTATTATGGTTATGTAGGATTTGATGAAGTTTGGACTGATACAATTAGTCAAAGATTTATGATTGACAAAGTAGGACTTAATAAGATCATAGGTGCTGGAGATTATTACCGAAATGGCACTGATTTATTTGTCCCTTTTACGTACGCTGCAGGAATTCCTCTTTCTGCAATTTATCAAATGCATGCCACATCTGATTTTGAAGGTTTTGCAGTTATAGTTGGAGAAAAATTACCCGGGAATATACCTCCTCTTGAAAAAGGAATAGGATTATTTACTGCAATCCATCAAAGGAATCTGGATATGATAAATAAAACTGGAATACAGGAAGTAATTACAAAAGCTAAACACTAAAAAAAATTAAAAATATTCCAAATAATTTTATTCTGGAATGAAACTTAAAATATATATACATACAAGAGGATATCTAGATTATCTTCACCAGCTATATTAGATATTTTATTTCTAGGTTACAAAGCATCAGAAAAATTGTTAAACTCTGCTGTAAATCATGACATACTAGGGTATATTGACATAATTTTTTTAAGGGATCATACTGATTTCAATTGTTTTTCTATGTCAATAAAACTTTATCTAAATATAAGCGGGGTAATTTTTTTTATAGTTGGACTTATACATTTATTGCGCTTACTAACAGGTTCATCTGTAGTAATTGGAGGATTTATTATACCTTTGTGGATTAGTCTATTTGCTACTATTATAAGCTGGTATCTTTCTTACTCCTCTTTTATGATCTTAGGCAGGAAAATTAAAAAGAACTCCTAAATTCATTTTTCATAAGGGTCAAACAGCAGTTATTCTTCAGCTCTTTCTCATAATAGTAAAATAAAATTTTGTTTATGAAAAAGATAATACTGTCTACCTCTGTAGTTTTGCTATATCTAGTTTATGCATTTCAGCAACATTTTGTTCCAAGCGGTAATAGCGCACCAGCTTCAACTGCTCAAAATTTTCAAAATAACACATCCCAGCCTGTTTTAAATCAGCAAGGAAAGGTAAATAAATATAAAGATGGAACTTATACCGGAGGTGTTGTTAATGCATTTTATGGTAACGTCCAAGTTCAGGCGACCATAAAAGATGGTCAGATAAATGATGTTTCATTCCTAGATTATCCTCATGATAGAGGTACATCTATCGCTATAAATTCTCAAGCCATGCCTGATTTAAAATCGGAAGCGATTCAGGCTCAAAGTGCAAACGTTGAGATAATAACAGGAGCTACTCAGACTAGTGAGGCGTTTGTACAATCTTTACAACAAGCACTTTCTCAATCAAAAATTTAATTTTAAAAAATGGTAGAAAAATTTTTAAATAATAATACAATGTACCGCCTAGTACTTTACTACTTGATAGTTTTGTCTTTTTTTGCTTTAGTACTAAGTTTTTTACATCTTTTACCATTTGGACCTTTATCTTATATCATCTCGTTGACGCTACTGCTTACTGTATCGATTATTACAAACTCTATTCTTTCCAAAATATTTAATGTAAAAGACAATACCGAATCGATATATATTTCAGCATTGATTTTGGGACTGATTATAACTCCGATTATGACATTTGCAGGAGTAATGATGCTTTTTTGGGCAGCATTTTGGGCGATGACAGGCAAGTATGTCTTTGCAATTGGGAAAAAACATATATTTAATCCGGCGGCTTTGGCTGTTTTTCTAACAGCTACGTTCCTTGGCCAATCCGCCAGCTGGTGGGTAGGAACATCATATATGCTTCCGGTAGTACTTTTAGGAGGAGTGTTAATGGTTAAAAAAATCGACAGGGCTAATATGATAAGTTCATTCTTTATAGCTTCTGCCGCTACTATCTTAGGTTTTACCATCATTCAAGGAGGGGATCTAGTCTCAACTATAGAAAGGGTGATTTTAGATACCCCTATCTTGTTTTTTGCTTTTGTCATGCTGACAGAGCCACTGACAACTCCACCTAGAAAAAAATTACAAAATTATTATGGAGCACTTATTGGTATACTTTTTGCTCCCCAAATACACCTAGGGTCTTTTTATACAACTCCTGAGATAGCTCTTTTAATAGGAAATATCTATTCCTTTTTAATAAGTACCAAGAAAAGATTTATTTTAACTCTAAAAGAAAAAATTGAAGAATCTCCCAGCCTGTATAATTTTATATTTTCTACCGATAGCAGAATAAACTTTTTACCTGGGCAGTACCTGGAGATTACTTTAGCACATAAAAACTTTGATAGTAGGGGAGAGAGACGTTATTTCACCATATCTTCATCGCCAACTGAAAAAGATATTCAATTAGGAATAAAATTTGCATCTCAGCCTAGCAGTTTTAAACGTAATTTATTAAAGCTAAATTCAGGCAATAAGATTACAGCTACTTCTTTGATGGGAGATTTTGTTTTACCAAAGGATCCAAATCAAAAATGTGTTTTTATTGCAGGAGGAATAGGAATTACGCCTTTTAGGTCAATGATTAAGTATCTCTTAGACAAAGATGAAAAAAGAGAGATTACTTTATTTTACTCTACTAGAACGACTGATGAGATTATGTATAAAGAGATCTTTGATCAAGCAAAAGATAAACTCGGAGCAAAAATTATTTATCTTTTAACAGGCAAAGATGAGACCCCTTCGGACTGGACTGGAAAATCAGGTAAAGTAGACAAAACAATGATAGCGGAGGAGGTTCCGAACTATAAAAACTGTATATTCTATCTTTCTGGACCATCAAACATGGTAAAAGATTATCAGAATATACTTCAAAATATGGGAGTAAAAAAGATTATTACCGATTATTTCCCAGGATTTTAATATTATCAAATAATTAGTCTTTATATGTTCTTTAGATTATTTTGATAATATAGCTTCTAAATCTAATGTTTTAAGATAACTTCTGAAATCATCTCCGATCTCAGTGTGCTGCAGTCCATATTGAACAACTGTTTTTAAATACTCAAGTTTGTTTCCTGTATCACAGTATCTGGCATTTTTTATTTCGATAGCATGAACCGGAATTCCTTTATCTATCATTCCTTGGATTCCAAGTGTATAAACAAGTTCTGTTCCTTCTTCTAAAGAAAGTCTTGCCTCTTCTAATGGTCCAAAAATGTCCGAAGTTCCAACGAATCCTCCTATAGCGGCTAGATTAGAAAGTCCTGTTCTGTTATTACCTGGTTTTTCAGCTATCTTGCTTACTCTCACCACTCCAGGCTCAATCTCATCTCCTCCAACAATTCCATATCTTTTGTACCAATCATCATTTTGAGCTTTAATTCCCGGAATAATTAAACTTTGATATTTATCATATGCATCTATTAGTTGTTGGCTTCTATTTGGTGTGGCATCAATAAACTCATCTCCCCATAAGACTATAAAAGGTTCATCCTTCATAATATGTCTAACGTTCAGAACGGGTGTAGCATTACCAGCTGGTCCTTTTTGTCTGATATAAATAAATTCAGCCAGATCTGAGATCTTTCTTACCTCTTCCAGCTCCTTAATTTTCCCAGATCTAAATAACTTTTCTTCGAGTTCGAACTGATTATCAAAATGATCTTCAATACTTCTCTTATGCCAACCTGTCACTATTACTATTGTTTCTATCCCTGCTTCTACTAATTCTTCAACAACCCTTTGGATTATAGGTTTGTCCACAAGAGGCATCATCTCCTTAGGCATAGCCTTGGTTTGAGGAAGGAATCTTGTACCAAATCCAGCTGCAGGTATTAAGGCTTTAGTTATCTTTTTTCCCATAATTTTAAACTCAAATATAGTATTATTTATTTACTCTTATGACAAGTAGGCTTTTGTGGGTAAAATCAGGACTTATCCTTTCCATAATTATCTTAGCTGCATATTTGAGGTTTCATAATTTAGAAAAGATGTTTGTTTTTACCGTCGATGAAGAATACCATGTCGCTTTGGCAACAAACCTTATTTCACACTTTCATCTTAAGCTAATAGGTGTTAGCATTTCAACAGGATTTTACCTAGGGCCTTTATGGACTTACCTTACAGCATTACTTCTTTATTTTTCTCATAGTTTATACTCCTTAGCATACACAGCAGCAGGATTAGGAGTACTAACTACTTTTTTTGTCTTTATCACAGGATGCGAACTTTTTAATTTTTGGGTAGGACTTCTTGCATCATTACTTTATTCCTGTTTACCGCTAATTGTATATTTTGACCAAAAATACTGGAATGATACCCCTATACCCCTTCTTACTCTAGGGATGGTTCTTTCTATTTCTAAATCTCAAAATAACAAATGGTGGTATGTTTTATTTGCTCTACTTTTAGGATTACTTTTTCATACTCATCTTTCACCAATTCTGATAGGTTTATTCGGGCTTGGATTATTCATTAAGCAGATAAATCAGATTCCTTCCAAGATAATAATAACCTCAGCGCTTATTTTTTTTATTCTTATTTCACCGCTTGTACTTTTTGATCTCACTCACCATTTCCAAAACATTACCTCTCCTTTTAAATTAACCCATACTTTTCATTCAGGGATAACATTTAATCCTTCTAATCATCTTCTTATCCTTTTTCAGACTTTAGGAAGATTTTGGTATCTTAATCCTGGGAGTTCAAATGCAGATGAAAACAACTGGGGGTGCACATCATTATCCCTTCCTGAGATCCCTTCATATATCGATAAATATTCGACCAGGACAACTCCATTGATTGGTATATCGCTACTTAGCCTAATAGTTTTTTTATTTTTTTTAATAAACCCAAAAACTTGGAGAAACTTTAATTCCAAATTAGTAGCAGTTTCCACAGTATTTATTATCGTTCCATTTGTATTTTTCCCAGGAGGTGGACTAGAATACTATCTTTTAGGAACATTTCCACTTCTTTGCCTAATATTCACCAAGGTTTTTATAGATATAAAAATTACAGAGAAAGCCTTACCAATATTTATTTTAATAATCGTTGCCTTTTCTTTTTATACCATCTCTCAAGTAAATACAGAGTTCGGAATGGCAAATAAAATATCTATAGTCAAATCAGTCTCCAATATTGTCGGGAAAAAATCATTTTATCTTAGTTCAGATGTTGGATGCCAACAATATGGAGGGTGGAGAGAGATATTTGCTTATTATGGTAAATTACCTTCTGCAAGCTATACAGATTCAAATTTAGGATGGCTGTATCCGAATGAGATCAAAAAAGGACCTTTTTTCTTTGATGTTGTAATCACTGAGAAACGGATGAAAACAAAGATAACAGGCAAAAAAATAATGACTATTGGAAAAGGAGGGTATAAAGTCTTTATAATATCTAAAAATATATGACCCAAAAACTCATCCTCTCCATCATAGTACCTGCTTATAATGAGCAATTACTGTTGGCAAAGTTCATCTCTAATCTAGAAAAAGAACTTAATTTAGCTGATCTGCCTTATGAGTTGATCGTTGTTGAAAATGGAAGCAGGGACAAAACATGGGATCTATTAAAGGAAAGGGCTAACTTAAATCCACGTATTATACCTCTAAGAATACCTTATCCTAGTTACGGTGAAGCAGTTTTAACAGGAATAAATAAAGCGCGAGGCAAATATCTAGTTATTTTTAATGTTGATTTTTGGGATAAACGTTTTCTTCATCTAGCTAAAGTAGATTTACTTAATGCAGATATCATCTCCAGCTCTAAACTACTTCCAGGATCTTTGGACTTAAGAAGCTCAAGCAGAAAATTCGTCACATTTATGTTTACAAAATATTTAAATCTATTTTTAGGATTTAAAGGGACAGACACTCATGGAATAAAAATTATGAATAGAAAAAATGTTTTACCAATAGTCCGTGAGTGTATTCTAAGAAATGGAATATTTGATTCTGAATTAATTATTCGCGCCCAAAGGCATAAACTCAAAATTTTAGAACTACCTGTCAGGGTAGAGGAACTGCGTTCACCTCGTTTTAGCTTCAAACGATGGGTTCAAACACCTAAAGATATATTCGAGTTAACTCAGGCTTTAAAAAAATAATTTTAATATAAATTAAGCTTGCGTCGATAAATCTTTCCACCTAGAAAATCCTAATGAAACTCCATCATTAAACATTCTTTTTACCAGAAGAGTTTGGTTTTGATCTTCCTTCAAATTATAATATGATTCTGACTGTATATCGAAAACAGCAGCTCTTATATCAAAAGTAGTCTTTGCTGCCCTTATCTTAAAATTGTTTATATCCGAGACAGAGAAATCAATTAATATATCTGATATTTCGGATTCAGCAACAGGTAATCCTCCATGAGGGTCGTAAACTAATTTTTTTAAATAATCCAAATTAACATACCACAAAAGGAATAATGACTTCCACACATAGGATAGGCCTCTTAAAGATGCTTTAGGCAAGAAGTGTCTCTCTTCGCATAATCTGGATTCAGCTCTAATTTTCCACCATGCTCTACCTAATAAATCTCCATCCGAGAATCCAGATAATACTTCTCTTGCATGCCTACTCTGATTAATATCTTGGGTAACCTCTAAATTATACCTTTTTAATATCTCGTCCAAATTATCTCCAGGATAACTTAAACTCTCTTCATATATACCAGGATCTAATAATTCACGAGCTGAAACCATTTTACGTATTATATCAACAAAATTAGTTAATATCTTTTATTTTCAATAATACAGAGCTAATAACCAGATAAGATAATAAATGGAGGATTCGTAATATTGCAAATCAGAATGCTGTAGGTATAATAGCTAGCACTATGGGAGAAAGAATTCCGTCTAGTCCTAATTTAGATAATCTTGGTATCTTAATATACGAATTCCCAAATGCTCGTCCTCCTATGGTAGGGGTAGATATCTCTCAGACTAAAACTAGATTTGGTAATCCAGATTCAGTTTTAGAGACAGAGATCTCATTTAGAAGAGATGATGTTCCTCTTACTCCTGAACAACTAAGACCTGAAGCTTTAACTTTAAAAAGTATTTTAGATAAATTTCCAGGGGTAAAGATTGATTTCTATACAAATGCAGTATATGCTACATTGACAAGGGAGCGTAGACTCCCCAAAGATCAGATTATTCAAGAGTTACATCGAATTAGAGACTACATGACTTCTCAAATTATAAGAACATATCGCATAGTTCCTAAAACTTAGTTCTGAACTCCTATTATGGCTACCTCTACTCTGGATATTTCAAAATAGTGATTGTTTCGTTTGCCTTTAGGTCTAAATTGTCCAATAATACAGGGATGGAATTTGCTAAAGCACAAATCAGTAGAAGAGAACTGTTGATAAGTACCGGTTCAATAATTTTTGCTCCCTTAGGAGCGGAAGGGTGTGCTCCTCCTTCTTATTTGACCGTAGTAGAAGATCACACTTTACAGTCAGATATATATACAAATGGCATTTTTAATAGATTACCGCAAGAAGATAAGTTATTTGAACAAGAGAAGATAATAGGAGCCGCACAAGATTATATAGCTGGACTTAATGTTCCCGATAAAGATAAAGCTTTAGAAGAAATTATAAAAAGAGTTATCGGATATGAGGGGAAAATTAAAGAAATATTTGACTTGTTAGCATATCCTAAGGATCATCCATTTAGAAAAATTAGCCTGGGGATCATCCTCGTTGAAAGTAGTGGAATTACAGACGCTGAATCTTCTGATCAAGGTAAAGGTTTATTTCAACTTACAAAAGAAACTCCATATGATGCTCTTAAGATAATGCAACATGATCCGACTATAAAACCTGAAAATCTTTCTGTGTTAGAGGGACGCATTAAATATGAAACAGACGCTCAAGGTAATGCCGTTATCGTAAATCACAGAAAGCTACTTGAGTTATTTAACTCGGATACAAATATAATACTCGGAGGAGAATATCTTGCTTATCTGTATTCATTCTTGCCGGAAGATTCTTTAGCTATATGGGCATTTAATTTTGGACTAGGAACAATAAGAGATATGGTTTTGGCATATACAAACAAAAGGGACCATATAAACAGAGCTTCACTACCGTTAACTACAGATAACCATACATATGGAACTCACAGTCTAGTTGAATCTGATAAATCATTAAATCATGCTACACTTTTACAATCATCTCTTATTAAATTACAATTTGGGTTAGCTACAAAAAATAAGGCAGCTAGTATATATCCCTCTAAAGTAGCTATGGGAATTCTCTTTATTGAAGAATACAAAAAAAGGAATGGTCTTAATGAAACTACCAATAATTAAAATTTCGAGGAAAGTTCCTCTATCAGAGGACGCTGATATTTTGAAGTAAGGTATATGTAAAATATGGGTGGCAATAATTATCTCACTATTGGGAAAGGTAAATTAGCTGGGAAAGGGGTGTATGCCAGCAGAAATTTTAAAGAAAATAAAATCGTCGTTAAATATAATCTTAAGATGCTAACTGAAGATGAATATAAAAAACTTCCGAGAAGTGAGAGAAAATTCACGCACAAACAAGGGAAAACTATTTTCCTTTACTCTGAACCGGAAAGATATGTTAATCATTCAAAAATGCCCAATACTTATCAAGATTATACTGTTCAGGCAGATATAGCATTAAGAGATATTAAAAAAGGCGAAATGATCACTACCGATGCTACAAAAGACGACATTTAATTTATAGATTCTTAACATTATATATCGTGGCTGGACAATAAAATGCTAAAACAGCATCTATGATAAAGACTATTTCTCATCTTCTATTATTATTTCTTTTGTTTTCAAACATTGTTCTTCGTTCAGGAAAAATGTTTGGGTTTCAGGATCGTAAAAAAGATTATTCTCTTGAGCAATTTCCTCAGGAGTTTTATCAGGAGATTTAAGCCAATTTCTCATTTGCCCTAAAGAGTATTTTGTAGCCCAAGTCATTTTTTGCTTTTTAAAATATCTGACGAGTTGAAAAGCAGCTTCAGAAACCTCAGCAACAGTAGAAGCTTTATTTAAAGGAACTATTAAACCTACTAACCGAGGCTCTTCTGGTGTGAATAACTCTGCCTTTCCTTCTTCCACTAATTTTTTAGCGATAATCTTGTTACGATCTGAAAGGCTTGGAAAATCTATAGAAATTACTCCGTGTCCTTGTGCTATATCCTGAAAATTTGCAGAGGATCTCCAAGTACAGAGGTTTAAATCATATAATCTTTCACACGCAGATATAAGTGGTTCCTCAACTAATTTTCTAATATCTGCTTTCTGTTGCAATTTACTATCTGATTCTCTAATAGGCTGAATATTTTTGATTGTTACCGATGGTGCTAATTCAGTACAAGTTCCTTCTAACTGTGGTTCATTCATAAAATTTCTGTTTCTAATATTAAACCATACGCCGGTTATTTTCTATACATTTCTGTAGATAACTGCTAATCGGAGCGGGAGACCGTTCTTATTTAGAGCCCGTTCTGGATCAATTACTTATTCATTTTAGTAAATTGATGAAAGACCTTGAAAACCAGGAATTTGAAGAAGGTTTACATGATATTGATTTTTGATCCAATTTATAGTAATATATTTATACTAAACATAGGGAAGATTCTATATGAGTCTTCCCATTTTTTTATTTGTGATTCTCTTCCAATTTAACGAGTTCTCTCAGATATTCAAAATCTTTGAAATTTGAACCTGCAAATTGTCGTATTTCCTTGGCTGTTCTTTGGCCACGAGCTAATATAATTACCTCTTTATCAACTTTTTTTAAATATTTAAGGACTGGCAGAAAATCTCCATCGCCTGATAGAATCAAAACCTTTTTAAAATTATCCTTTTCCTTCATTAAATAAAATGCCATTTCAACATCACAATTAGCTTTTCTTTGAGCCACCCCATTCTCTTGACGATACATTTTAACTGGTTTTAGATAAAGTTTATATCCAAATTCCTGGAGTTTTAAGTAAAATTTAATCCTACTTAAGTGTCTAGATAATAACAGCAACTTAGCTTCGTCAACCTGACTGCCTTTCTTATCTATATAATCTACGAGTTTTTGTTCTAAATACTTTAAAGGAACAGAATCATTCTTTATATAGTCATACTCATATCCATGAGTCTCAACTCCACCAAAGTAATAAACTTCAGAAACGCCATATTTAGTTTTTAAATATTTAATTAGCTTTAGGTAGTCAATTCTCCATCCTAAGCTTTTCTCCCCACCATAGAAGAGATTTGAAGCATCAATAAAAGCATAGGTACTCATCACTTTTTCTCCTCTAACAGTAATTGAGCCTTATTTTCTAGATTCTTAATTTCGGAAGAAAAGTCACCCAACACGAAGTGAGTTTTTAATGTTTCAGGAAATACTATAATTATACCCGAAGGTAAAGGAGGAGTTTCATAGTGACTCTCTTGAAACTTATCTATCACTATACTATCCGGTTTTGAGTTATCAGGAAAATATTCAAAACTTTTATTAATATCTTCCAACATAGCCCTTTCTTCATAATCCAAAACTATTCCATTTTTTAATAGTCCAGCAAAATCAAGAGTTTTTTTAAAATTTATCACTAAGTCAGATGAAACATTCTTGTTAATATCAAAATCATGTATCAAGATATTATTTAACATTAAAGGCAGGGCCGAACCTGTATACTTTCGGATCAAAATATCAAATATCTTTGGATTGTGTACTGCTTCCTGTATGGCATTTATCTTATCTTGCGCACTTCTCGGAAATAGTATTCTTCCTAGTAAATCTGAATAACTATATACATTACCATTTCTAGTAAGCAACCCATAATGGACTAAAGCTGCTATTATCCGTCCTGACTGTCCATTAACATTTGTATAGCCAATTGCATGTGCTGCATTTTCTCTACTATAAGGACCTGATCCTAAGCTTTCTCCTATACCCCCGCAGGACCGG
>DAIDIY010000022.1 GCA_027451625.1 Candidatus Daviesbacteria bacterium
AATTAAAAAAGTCTAAAGAAATGGAAAAAGGAAGACTTGCATTAAGGTCTGAGTCAACAAATTTTTTAGCAGAATATTTTGGAATTAAATATGTTTTAGATGGCAAAGTAGAAACTTTTGACGAATATTTAAAAAACATAAATACTGTAACTGCAGAGGATATCCTTGAGGTGGCAAATGAGTTATTTAGACCAGAGAGATTTAATCTGCAAATTGTAGGTGAATTTAAAGATAAAAAACCATTTGAGGAACTATTAAAAAAAACATACCCCTAGATTATTTTATAAATATTCCTATGATATAGGGAAGAAAGATAATTGCGCCAATTATGATAGAAGTGATAGCTAGAATCAAGACTGCCCCTGCAGCGATATCTTTTGCATATTTTGCTGCTGGATGCTCTTTCTGAGTAAATGAATCTACGATTGTTTCTACTGCAGTATTTGTAAGCTCAGCGGTTATTACAAGTCCGATGGTTAAAATTAGAAGCATCCAGTCAAGATCACTGATTTGAAAAAATAGTCCTAAAACGATTGCTATTATAGCCATAGTAAGATGGAATTTTAAGTTCGGTTCCTCTTTTATAGCTTGATATATCCCCTCCAAAGCATATCTAAATGAAAGAATAGACATCCTTGAATTTTTCGTTTCTTGATTCATAAACTTAGTATATCACTCTACTCCTAAAATTTCTTACCTTAATCATACTTGATCTTACAATCAAGATAGGCTGAAAAGACTACACTGACTTTGTTATGGTTAGGCATCAAAAAAGAAGGAAGGAGAGATTGCTTTTCCCACATCCCCAAACGGCTAATCAGCTAGCATCTGAAGAGGTAGAAAAGAGTCGCCCGGAGGTTTTTGATGAAGAATCAATAAGCGGTGATATGCCAGACCCTGAGCAGATAGATAAAGAAGATAATTTATCTCATGCTCAAAAAGCAGGATTATATTCAGATGCCACAGACTCTGATCCTAAAGAATTGGGGATTGGCGAGGAATTAAATAGAAATCAAAGAGAAGAGTGGGAGACATAAATTTCAATCAAAATCATGAGAGACTTTTAGTGGATTATTTTTAAAAGCTCAAGTATATGAAAATAGCGGTTCTTCGGGCAAATGCTTTAGGTGATTTTATTTTTGTTCTTCCTGCACTCTCTTTACTCCGTCAGAGTTTTCCTACTGCAGAGATAGTTTATTTGGGCAGACCATGGCATAAAGTCTTTTTATCTAATAGACCTGCACCTATTGATAGAGTAGTAATAATTCCAGTAAGCTTTGGAGTAAGAGATGAACCTGGGGAGGTTGAGAATAGACAAGAGCAAGACAATTTTTTTCTAAAAATGCAACAAGAAGAATTTGATATTGCTATCCAACTGCACGGTGGAGGAAAATATTCCAACCCTTTTCTGACTAAATTTAGAGCTAAAAAAACAGTAGGCTTAAAGAGTCCTGATGCAGAGCCATTAGATATATGGGTGCCATATGTCTATTATCAAAACGAATATCAACGATATTTAGAAGTTGTCTCATTATTAAATCCGCAGATGAAAGATATCTCTCCACATATCTCTGTAACGGCGCAAGATTTAGAAGAAGTAGAAAGGGTAATTGGTAAAGTTCATGACTATGTTGTTATTCATCCAGGAGCATCTGATATAAGAAGAAGATGGAGTCCAAAGAATTTTTCACAGGTGGCAGAATATCTTATAAAAAAAGGAGAAATGGTTGTTATAAACGGAGTTATTGAGGAAAAAGATATAACTCAAGAAGTAATTGATAACATTAAAGGTAAGGTAATAGATTTGACAGGCCGTTTAAATATCTTAGGATTAGTGGGGCTTCTCTCTAAAGCTAAACTAGTTATCTCTAATGATACAGGTCCTCTGCATCTTGCAGGAGCCTTAAATATTCCTTCTGTAGGATTGTTTTGGTGTGGTAATTTAATTAATGCTGGGCTTCCAACGCGCTCGCTTAACCGCCCTTTGCTTTCCTGGGTTGTTAATTGCCCTATGTGCCAAAGATTGTGTACTAAGATCTCTCCATTTGAACCTAAGTTTGAAGATTGCCAACATGAAATATCTTTTTTGGACGGTATCTATGTAGAGGAGGTAGAACAGGCGGCAAATGAACTGCTCTCTTATTCAACAATGACAGAAAAGACAATTTTTAAAAATTAGGTTAGTATAAATCTTAAAAATACTTTAGATTACGGCAATAAATGTCTTGCCAAATAAGTCAAATCTGCTAAAATGCTTCAATATGACTTTTTCGCAATCTTTTGTTTTGGGAATTCAACATTTTTTTACTCTGCCATTTGACCAACAGATAATATTTGCGGTTGTTATTATCTTAGTGATTGCAGCTCTTTGTTGGTTGTTAGGATTTTTGGAGGATATAATTTTATTTGTTTTAGCTGTAATAGCGATAATATTTTTGCTAGATTTTCTACTACCGATAATTGGTCCAACAATAACAAGCCTCCGTTGTCTAAGTGTTCCTTGCTAATCTTTAGGAATTCTTTATTCATATCCTCTTTTTTGTAGCTTGAAGAATTCAGCATAAATCCCCTTTTTCTTAATTAACTCTTTATGAGTGCCTTCTTCTGCAAGTTTTCCTTTCTCTAAAACTAAAATATTATCTGCAGTCCTTACGGTTGAGAAACGATGGGAGATAAAGATTAGATTTTTATTTTTATACAAACTTTGCAGATTTTTAAAAATTGTTGCTTCAGCATCAGCATCAATATTAGAGGTCGGCTCATCCATAATTAAAATAGGTGCGTTCCGAAAGATGGCCCGAGCAATCGCTATCTTCTGCCACTGCCCACCTGAAAGTTCTATTCCACTATGAAACCAACGTCCTAAGATTTGGTCTAAACCATGAGGCAAAGATTTTATTAGAGGTTCACTCTGAGATTGACAAAGAGCTTCAATAATCTTGTAATCTTCTTTTTCATCAATATTGCCAAATTTAATATTATCTCGAAGAGTCAGATAATACTTAGCAAAATCTTGAAACAAGATGCCAATATGCTGATACCAATTATCTATAGAAATGTCTTTTAGGTTGGCCCCATCAATAAAAATATCTCCTTCAGTGGGATCATAAAATCTAAGAAGAAGTTTTATCAGAGTGCTTTTACCTGCTCCGTTATGACCAACTAGAGCGATATTTTGACCTTTTAAAATAGTAAAATTTATATGATTTAGTGATAAATTCGATGATCCTTGATATCTAAAACTCACATTCTTGAAGACTATCTCTCTTGGTGACGTTATAGGAAAAGAATAAGGATGAGTGGAGGTGTTTACAATATTTTTAATACCTAAAAGTCTGATGTAATCATCAAGAAAAAAACTGTTTTCATAAATATTACCAACATTTACTAAAAGCCCTGAAATTTGGCCTGAAAAAGTAAATAATGTATTTAAAAACAATGTAAAATCACCTATGGTATAAATATGATTTCTGATACCATTTATAAAATGGCTTAATGAGAAGTAGATAGCAACAGGGATCAGTAAAAAACTTAAGGTCGACAGCATTGTGTAAGAGGTCAGTGGCTTTTGGTAATCGCTTAATATCCTCTCTTGTAACTCATCTGCTCGATTTAAAAAGTACTCTCTTAGGCGATAAATCTTCATTTCCGAAAGAGTGGAAAAATTGGTGAATATTGATCGGATATACCAAAGATAATTGGTATTTGAGGCATTAGCTGAAAGAGAAGAAGCCGCTAAGTTTCCATACTTTGCTCTAAGATAGTAAACAGGAATTGATATGATAGCTAAGATTAAAAAATAAATGGGACTATATTTTAATGCAATCAGTAAAGAAAAGATTAGAACTAAGACACTAAATAAAATATTGTTTAGATAATGAATAATCTCTGGAAGGCGGAAGTTGTATGTCCCCTCAACTTTTGCGATTAAATTTCGGACGTCACCATTTTCCAGATGGACAAAATCTAGTTTTCCTAATTTGTCGATAAAAAATCTAGTTAGAACATTTTGTAACTTTAGCCTAACTAAGGTATCAAAAAAATATTGATTAAAAGTATAGTTTACAAATCTAGATAAATATTCAAAAAATAAATAGGTGATGATAATAATAGCCAAAATAGATTTTTCTGCAGGAATAGTAGAAGCAGTTACCTGATCGATCATTATTTTATATACATAATAAACAACAAATAGAAGAATTGCTCCAAAGACCGAGGAAAGAAAATACAAGCTGACTAAAGTAGGGTCTTCATGGTAAGTGATTACCAGCAGCTTATATAGATTTCTTAATAGATGCTTTAAATTTTGCCCCATGAGATATTTAAGTTGAGGCTGACTCTATCGTTACTAGACTATAACTTGAAGAGTTTGCGTCTATGACGATGGAAAAAAAAATCAGTAGACTTTCGGTCTATCTCGCCTAAAGTTAAAAAGAAAATTAAAGTTAAAATTAGCGTGGTCAGACTAAAGGCACTACTAGATAAAAATCCAATTATTAAAAAATAAAAGATAAAACCATAGATGAGCCAAGCGATAATTATCATACAAACAAGACTAGAGAAATATAGTGATAAGATTTGGAGTCTTGGGTAAGAAGTTAGTAACAAGTAAAATGAGGTTTCTAAACGCTAGAACTAAGTTCTTTCTCGCCTCTTACGACTGATTAACTAACTTCTCAAGACTAACTTTTAGTATTTGAGCAATTGATGGATGTCTTATCAAAGCAATACAAAATTGGAATTTTTCGAGCCTTGCAACTGGGAGATTTAATGGTTACTATCCCAGCAATCAAAGCTTTAAGGAGATTTTATCCAAAATCGCATATCAGTTTAATAGGTCTTCCTTGGGCCAAAGATTTTGTGAAAAGATTTGGATTATATTTTGACGATTTTATAGAGTTTAAAGGTTACCCGGGATTGGTTGAGTTACCTTTTGATCCGACGTCTTCTTTAAAATTTATCTCTTACGTTCAATCTCTAAATTTTGATCTGATTTTACAATTTCACGGAGATGGATCTATCATCAATCCGTTGGTGGAGCTACTGGGCGCTAAAAAAACAGCTGGATTTTTTTTGCCCGGGCAGTATTGTCCCAATAAATTTTCTTTTTTATCTTATCCATATAATCTTCCAGAGGTTTTAAAATATCTGAAGCTGATTGAGTTTTTAGGAATCCCATTGCAAGGAGAGAGTTTGGAGTTCCCTATAACTAATTCAGATATAAACGAGTTTGCAAAACTTAAAAGCCAATTTAATCTTATCTCTGGTCAGTATATTTGTCTCCATCCAGGAGCCAGAGATCCGAAACGCCGGTGGAGTATTAAAAATTTTGCTTATATAGCAGATGCATTTGCAAGAATGAAACTTCAAGTAGTAATCAGCGGGTCAGATTCTGAGCTGAGTATTGCACATCAAGTAGAAGTTATAAGTAGATATAAACCTCTGAATTTAGCGGGAAAAACCACATTAGGTTCATTAGCCTTGCTGTTAAAAAATTCACGGCTATTGATCTCAAATGATACAGGTGTTTCTCATATTGCAGATGCTTTGAATGTACCAAGTATCATAATATTTTTAGCCTCTGATCCCAATCGTTGGGGACCGAAAGATAAGAAACTTCATCGGCGTGTCTGTTTTAATCAAGCGTCAAATCCTAAACACATCTTGCTTGAGTCAAAAGATTTTATTAGCAGTAAAAGAAACAAAGATATTCTTGAAAATTTTCCCAATATTTCGTCAGCTTATCTTCCTTTGGAATATAGACAAATTTAAAATAATGATTAATAACAAGCAGCAAAAGAGGCTTAAAATTTTTACTTGGCATGTCCATGGAAGTTATCTGTATTATCTATCACAGACAGATTGTGAACTTTTTATCCCTTTTAAAAAAGACAGAGATGAACTTGGTTATGGAGGAAAGATAGGACCTTTCCCCTGGAAAGAAAATATTCATGAGATAGAGATGGAAGAGGTTCCAAAATATGAATTTGATTGTATCTTATTCCAAAATAAAAAAAATTACCTGGAAGATCAATACAAAATATTAACTTCTACACAACGTGAATTACCTAAAGTTTATCTTGAGCATGATCCACCTCGAGCACATCCAACGGATACCAAACATGTTGTCGATGATAAAGATACAATCATAGTTCATGTGACTCCTTTTAATAATTTAATGTGGGACAGTGGTCAAACTCCAACTGTTGTTATCGATCATGGTGTAATTCAACCAAAGTCCAAATTTACAGGTGAACTGAATAAAGGAATTGTAGTAGTAAATAATATAAAACTTCGAGGTCGAAGATTAGGGTACGATATATTTGAGTATGTTCGTAAGTTAGTGCCTTTAGATATTATCGGTATGGGAACTGATGAAATTGGAGGATTGGGAGAAATACCACATGACCAAATACCAAATTTTATAAGTCAGTATCGTTTTTTCTTTAATCCTATCCGTTATACCAGTTTAGGATTATCAGTAATTGAAGCTATGATGACAGGTCTGCCAATTGTAGGAATTTCTACTACAGAGTTATCGACAGTGATTAAAAATGGATTTTCAGGATTTATTGATACAGATATAGATACATTAATAGAGAAGATGCATTTTTTAATCAAAAACAAATCAGCAGCGATGAAGATGGGAAAAAACTCTTCAGAAATAGCAAATAAACGGTTTAATATTGATCGGTTTTCGAAAGACTGGGAGAAGATTTTTAACTTTGCTGTCTATCGAAAAAGGAATCGACCATATGCTCCTTTACAAAACTCTTTTTCAGGTAACTTGGAGCAGACTTTGAAGTTTTTAAGTTAGTTTAATTATGAAAATAGCTTTTATCTCAGAACATGCATCACCACTTGCCATTTTAGGTGGAATAGATAGTGGAGGACAAAATGTTTATGTTTCAAAGTTAGCTCAAGCTTTGGCCAGTAAAGGTTTTGATATAGATATTTTCACTCGCTGGGATAATACTAATTTGTCTCAAGAAGTGGAGATGGGATGCCATGTTAAAACTGTTCACATTAATGCTGGACCCAAAAAGTTTATTCCTAAAGAAAATCTTTTTCCCTATATGGATGAATTTGCTAAGAATTTAACTAACTATATTAGATCTCGAAGACTTTCCTATCAACTTATACATGCTAATTTTTGGATGTCAGCATATGTTGCCGATAAGATAAAAAAGGAATTGGGAATACCTTATGTTATAACTTTTCATGCTTTAGGAAAGGTTAGAAAAATCTACCAGGGAAGCAATGACAAGTTTCCTGAAGAAAGGCTTACTGTCGAAGAAAATGTTTCTTTAAATTGCGATCGGATTATTGCTGAATGCCCTAATGATAAATCAGACTTAATTTTACATTATGGTGTAGACTCCAAAAAGATAGATATTATTCCCTCTGGATTTGATAGGAACGAGTTTTATCCTGTTGATAAAACATTCGCTAGAATGTTTCTGGGATTTGTTAGAGATGAAAATATTATTCTTCAATTAGGTAGGTTAGTCCCAAGGAAGGGAGTAGATAACGTAATTTATGCTTTGAATAAAGTTAAGTCAAAACTTTTATCTCCATTTAAGCTAGCGATTGTCGGTGGAGAGAGTGAGATAGCTGACCCTCAAAAAAATAAGGAGATGAAAAGACTTTGGGAGATTGCGAAAAAAGAAGGGGTTTTGGAGAATGTGATCTTTGTCGGAAGGCGGTCAAGAGATGTTTTAAAGTATTACTACTCTGCAGCGGATGTCTTTGTAACAACACCTTGGTATGAGCCTTTTGGGATAACTCCTCTTGAAGCTATGGCTTGTGGTATTCCAGTAGTAGGCTCATCTGTCGGAGGGATAAAATATACCATAAAAGATGGTAGGACTGGATTTTTAGTCCCTCCAAACAATCCGGATAAATTAGCTGATAGGCTGATTGAACTTTTAATTAATCCGCAAAAAAGGGAGTTGTTTGGAAAATTAGGCAGAACCAGGGTCTTAAGTATGTTTACATGGGAAGATGTAGCTGTTCAGATGTCATCGGTTTATACCAGAATAATATCAGTACATCAGACTTTAATTGATAAACTAAATCCTTTAGAACGAGTCAAAAAATCTTTTTCATCTCTTAAGGAAACCATTGAGAACTCAGAGGTTGAACTTTCAAATGAGGTTATCCAAGTAGCTCAGGTGTTAACTGATGCTCTAAACTCGGGAAAAAAGATTCTTGTCTGTGGAAATGGTGGAAGTGCAGCTGAAGCTTCTCATTTCGCTGGAGAGTTTTTAGGCCGGTTTATAATTCAATCCCGACAATCATTGCCAGTAATCTCTTTAGGAACTGATCTTGCTTTTATAACTGCTTGGTCTAATGATTTTGATTTTGAAGATGTCTTTTCCCGCCAACTTGAGGCTTTGGGTAAAAAAGGAGATATTATTTTAGGAATTAGTACCAGTGGTAATTCTAAAAACTTAATTTCAGCTTTTAAAATGGCTAGCCAAAAGAGTTTGACTAAGATAGCTATCTTAGGTAACGAGGGAGGAAGACTAAAATCACTCTCGGATTATGCACTAATAGTTCCAGCGACAGAAACTCCAAGAATTCAAGAAGTGCACTTAACATTACTACATATTCTTGCCGATCTGGTAGAGCAATCTCTCTTTAACTCTGAACCTCAGTCAGAGAAGAAAGATCTAATAAATCGAAATAAAAGCAAGATTGAACAACCGATGTTTTTACCATAAAAACATATGGAATTACAAAAAATAACAGATAAAGTGATAATAGTCACAGGAGCAGGATCAGGCCTTGGTAAGGCGGTGTCTCGTAAATTATCAGAAAATGGAGCAAAAGTCATCTTGTGGGATATTAAAAAAGAACAGTTAGATTTACTCGTAAATGAGCTAGTAAGTTCAGATCATGTTGTAAAGAGTATGCTAATTGACGTCTCCTCTGAGTCTGAAGTGAAAGATGGTATTTTACAAGTTGAGCAGGAATTTAAGCGGATTGATGGACTTATTAATTGTGCTGGAATTGACGTTACGAAACCAATTGAAGAGATGACAATCTCTGAATGGGATCGGGTTGTCGGAGTTGATTTAAGAGGACCATTCCTCACTTCAAAATTTGCTTATGAGAAAATGATAACTCAAAAAGGAGGACACATTATAAATGTAATCTCAACTGCAGCTAAAAGGGCTTGGCCTAATGCCTCGGTATATCATGCAGTAAAGTGGGGACTGCTCGGATTTACTTATTCACTTTTAGCAGAAGGCAGAAAATATAATATTAAAGTTACAGCGGTAATTCCTGGGGGAATGAAAACCCCTTTCCTTTTGGAAAGATTTCCTGATATTGACATAGGAACATTACAAGACCCGGAAAATGTGGCAGAAGCAATCTTTGAAGCTTTAAGTTTTCCTCCGCAAAGTAATATTGCTGAGGTAATGATATTGCCAATGAAGGAGACTAGTTGGCCTTAATTCATTTAGGAAATTTCTTTATGCAAAAAGCAGTTTTTGTGGATAAAGACGGAACTTTAATTTCCGATATTCCTTATAATATTGATCCTGAGAAAATCAAATTTTTGCCTTATGTTATCAAGTCTTTAAAAGAGATCCAGAAGGCAGGATTTAAAATCATTGTTATAACTAATCAATCAGGAGTTGCACGAGGATATTTTAGTCAGGACCAACTAGAATCATTCAGGGTACAATTTAGCAATAAATTATTGCAAAATGGTGTATCTTTAGACGGTTTTTATTATTGTCCACATTACCCTAAAGCTTCAGTTAAAAAGTTTGAATCCAAATGTGTTTGTCGGAAGCCTCTTCCAGGACTGATATTTAAGGCTGCAGAAAAGCAAGATATAAATTTATCTGAGTCGTTTTTAATAGGAGATATCTTAGATGATATCGAAGCCGGAAACAGAGCTGGATGTAAAACCATTCTTCTAGATAGTGGAGGAGAGAAAAATTGGAATATATCTTACCTTCGTCTTCCTGATTATTTAACAAAAAACTTTAAAGATGCTGCAGAATATGTTTTACATGAATAGAATAATTTTAAAAACTATTGAGAATATAAAAAGACTTAAAGTCTTAGTTTTAGGTGAGGCGATACTTGATGAGTATCAGTTTGGATCTGTAAAGAGGCTTTGTAAGGAGGGACCGGTTAGTTTAGTAGATGTTGATGATATCGTTCATACTCCAGGAGGAGCAGCTAATACCGCAACGAACTCTGCCTCTTTAGATGCAAAAACGATATTTTTATCGGTAATTGGACAAGATTTAGAAGGGGAGAAATTGCGTACTTCTTTAGAAAGACTTAGAGTTAAAACTCATGAATTGATAATCTCTCCAAAAAGACAAACTCTTTTAAAAAGAAGAATATGGGCTGATGGTCAGATGCTTATTCGAATCGATAGTGGAGATAGCAAAATCTTAGATGAAAAGGCTGAACAACTTTTACTACGTAAATTAAATCGTCTTTTTCCTTTAGTTGATGTAGTGATTCTATCTGATTATCAATATGGGATATTCACTCCAAAGATAGTTGCAAATATTAAAAAATTACAAAAAAAATACCATAAGATTTTGGCTATAGATGGTAAAAATCTAGCTATCTATAGAGACTCTCTTGCTACATTATGTAAGGCTAATTATAAAGAGATTATCTCTATTTTGAAAGTACCTATGCTTTCAGGGAAACAAAGGATTAATCAGATTAAAGATTTAGCATCAAAAATTTATCAGAGATGTAACAGTGAAATTATCGCTGTTACATTAGATGCAGACGGCGCATTAATATTGCATCAAGG
>DAIDIY010000023.1 GCA_027451625.1 Candidatus Daviesbacteria bacterium
TTATCTGGATACCGCTGGGGGTGGTGAAAAATATATACTAACTGCTGCAGAGGAGCTCTCAAAACGATCTAAAGTTGATGTATTACTCGATAAGCATCTTATAAGTTTTGGAGAAAGCCGCCTTAAGGAAAGAATATCAAATCTTCATAATTTAGATTTAAGTCAAGTACGTTTTACAGCTGCACCAATAGGTAAAGGAAGTAGTTTTTTAAAGAAATTTTTTTTCTTAAGGAAGTATGATTGGCTTTTATATAACAGCGATGGTAGCGTATTCTTATCTACTGCTAAAAACAATATTCTTCATCTCCAGATGCCTATTCCTAATCAAGGAATTAAAAGCGTATGGGGTAGAATAAAATTAAGGAGTTGGAAAAATATTGTATATAATTCATCCTTTACGCAAAGATTTATTGAAGAGAGTTGGCATGTCAAAGGAACGGTAGTATATCCTCCGGTGGAGATCGATGCATTTAAGGTAGCTGATAAAAAAAAGCAAATTTTAAGCGTTGGTCGATTTGATGGAGGAACAAAAGTGAAAAAACATGAAGTAATGATAACTGTTTTTAAAGATTTAGTTAAATCAGGAAAACTCAAAAACTGGAGTCTGCATTTAGCCGGAGGAGCAAGAGAAGAAGATTTGGAGTATTTAGATGATCTGAAAAAAAAATCTCTTGGTTTTAAAATATTTTTTTATCCAAATATAAAATTTTCAGATTTGATTGAGCTGTATTCAATCTCAGCTATTTACTGGCATGCAATGGGATATCAAGAGACTGATCCAAAAAGATTTGAGCATTTTGGTATAAGTACTGTAGAGGCTATGGCTTCAGGATGTATACCTATCGTTATTAATAAAGGAGGGCAGTCAGAAATTGTAGAACAAAATGTATCGGGATTTTTATGGAACAATTTAGACCAATTAAAAGAGCAAACATGTAAGGTGGTAGAAAATCTACCTAATGAAAAGATGGTTGCAAATGCAAAAGATCGATCTAGACTATTTTCTCGGGAAATATTCAATAGTAAAATAGATAAAATTGTCTATGATAATAACTAAAAAGATAGGTTTGTTTTTAATTATTGGGATTATTTTAAGAATTATTATTGCGGCAACAGCATTTCACCCTGATGTAAAAATAGTCGACTATACCCAGGCGGTAATTCTAAAAGAGCATGACGTAAATCCATACCAATTTTATAGTTCTCTTTCACCTAATGACCCAAGAAAAGCGATTTATCAAAATGTAATCGCTGACCATTTACCTCTTCAGTATTGGATTAGGATTCCGATTGAGGCTGTAACAAGGATATTTATTAACAATAAAGTTGAAGATCAATTTTTATTAGATACAACAAAGCTTTACGGAACTGGACAACTACTTATACACTTATTAACGATTAAATTTTCATTAATTTTGTTTGATATTTTAACTGCATTCGCTCTTCTGTTGATTGTGGATAATGATCAAAAAGAAAAAGTTTTTATACTTTGGATGTTTAATCCTATGACACTCTGGGCAACAGAAGCTATCGGTCAAACGGATATCTTACCAACTTTGTTTGTGGCTGTATCTTTAATATTTTTATCTAGAAAGAAGATGAACTTATCCGCTTTATCATTAGGGGTTGCCGCTGCTTTAAAAAATTATCCATTCCTTCTTGCTCCATATTTTATATTTTGGGAAAAAGATTGGAAAAAAAGATTTCAAATGATTTTGTTAATAGTATTACCGACTCTTGTATCGATTGCTCCTTATTTAAGCTCCCCTCAGTTTAGAGCTAATGCGTTGTTTGCCCCTCAAAATGGGAAGATACTTTATTCCTCTTTAGCGCTATCAGGAGGCGAGTCTGTTTATGTGACTATCTTTTCAGTCATTATTTTATATTATTTATTTTTTTCATATAAAAAAACGTTTAAAAACACTCTTATTTTTTGTCTTTCGACTTTACTCGTAGTACTTGCCTTTACTCACTTCCATATTCAATGGTTTCTGTGGGTAACGCCATTCCTTATAATCCTTCAACCTCTTATCACAAAAGAAGAGGAAAGATTATCACTGATAGCTATAATTACTGCATTAATATTTATGCTTTTTCTATTTGAAGCATCTCTTCAAATAAGGTTGTTTTCTCCGATATTCCCTTCGTTACAAAATGCCAAAGGATTAGCTGAGATTCTTTCTGAAGATAGATTAAGAACTATCAAAGATCTTTCTGCTTCAGTATTTGCAGCATCGTCTCTTTTCCTCATTTTTTCGCTATTAAAAAAACATGACGATTAAGATTTTATTCTTTATTTTATTTATTTGCCTATTTTTGGTAGGTGTTCCCTATTATTCTGGAGATATAAAAAATCATTTTGTCTGGGCACAAAGTATTCTAGACTTTGGAACATTGGGTTTTTATGGAAGAACTTTTCATAATTATGCTTTTCCGAATTACCCGCCTTTGACGATGTCTATGTTTGCCATAAGTTTATATCTGTATAAACTGGTTGAGTCATCATTTTTATTTTTAAATTTTCATTTTCCTCTATTTCCATCTAGGTTGGTTCCCTTTATTCAATGGGATAACGTTAGACTTGATTTTATTAAACTCCCGGCGATGATCGCTTTTTTTGGAACAGGTATTTTAATAATTCTTTTTAAAGATTTACTTAATAAAAAAATTAATAACTTTATAGTACTTGCCGTATTCTTTTTAAATCCAGGAATTATTTATATCTGTTATATCTGGGGACAGATAGACCTTTTGCAGTTAATGTTATTTTTATATGCTGTCTACTTTACATTTAAAAATAAGATATATTTATCTTTTGTAATGATGACTTTTGCAGCGTTATCAAAACAAACAATTATTATATTTTTTCCATATCTACTGTTTGTCCTTTATAAACGTTTTCCTATATCTGATATTTTAGGAGGTTTAATATTAAGTATTGGTATATTCTATCTTGCCTATTTGCCTTTCCATGCATTTTCCCTACTCTGGCCAATAAATTTATACAAAATTAATTTTGAAATGGTTGCTAAAACGACAGGAGAAAATGCATTTAATATTTGGGGGGTTTTAGACAACCTCCACAGTATGCCTGACGACTTTAATTTTTTGGGGTTGACATATCAAATGTGGGGGTGGGCTATTTTTTCTGTAGTCTTTTTATCTCTAAGCTTTATTATCATCAGATTAAAAAAGATTAATCTAGAAGGTCTATTTTATTTATGGTTTATTCTTACATTAAGTTATTTTTTGTTTTTGACTCGAATGCACGAACGATATCTTCTACCAGCGGTTGTTATATCAAGCATAATGATTTTTTATAAAAAAAGAATATATTTCATAAATTATATCTTTTTCACTTTATTATTTTTTTTGAATCTTTATAGAGGTATTTATCAGCCAGGAATCCCTTTTTTGGAAAATATAGTAAATAATCTTATTGTCTTAAGGTTTTTAGTTTTTGGATATCTTTTTCTCTTGATTGTAAATTTATATTGTCTTTTACTCTTTTATAAACAAAATCAGAAAATTATTTCTGTGTAACCTCTTTATTCGTAACAAAATAATAAAGAGGGTCTCCCCAAGGATTTGAAATAGTTTTTATTATGCTGATATTAGGATGATCTTGAATTTTAAACTGTGCAGCTGGAACTAAAACTAAAAATTTATAAGATAGTGGTTGGTCAATTAGGTTGATATTAAAAGGAGAGAAGTATATATTTGAATCGTCAAATTGATGTGCTTTTATATTTAGTCCTGAAATTGTGATAGGCGGTTGATTGACTTTTAGCTGAAATATTCTAGGATCAATAGAATGATAAAATCCGTAAAAAGTTTGTATGGGAGTATTATCGACACTATCAACAATTAAAGCTTTATAAGAAGGTGATAATTTATAACTTAGATTTACATTTTTTTTCCAACCATAGTCCCAGTTAAGATAAGAATAGTTTGGATATACCGCTAGCCTGATAAATTGATCACGAAATACTTCCCAACTTAATATCAGCCCTAAAGCTATGATAGTAATATAAAAATATTTTGTTTTTTGTGATGTTTGTAAGATTAAGTTAAATCCTAAGCCGCAGACAATAACAAGCGGTAAGATTAATATAAATAATCGGGTTGCATGAAACATACCGTCTTTAGTAATAGCACTAGGAATTGGTGATAGAAGAATAAGGAAAATAAGGAGTAAGCTAATTTTATTTCGCCATTTACTAATTAAAAAACCAATCCCTATAACAAACAATAAAGTAATAACTAGTCCTGCTTCTCCAGAAAAAGGTAAGTTTTGTCTTAGGTTGGGGTCGCCTTGAAAGATGAGAAATTGAGGAGAAAATGTAGACAAATAATTTTGACCAATTTGGTAAATAAGGAAGGACGGAAAACTTAAAAAAATTTTAGTTAAGGTTGCAGGATGAATAAATATGAATGGCAAATATTTAGGAGAATAACTGGCTAGCCAGCTTAAGTGTTGGTATGGACCTTGACTATTTGTGTCAGTAAAAACAGAAAGGATAGCAAATCTCCTTGTTGAAGTCCCTTTGATAAGATCTATAACTTGAGGAGCTGCTATCAATAATATAATGGATAAAGATATCAATTTTTCTTTATAAGGTAGCTTTAAGAGATCGTTTTTAAAAAGAGCAAACAATATAATTCCCAAAATGGGGATAAAAAGTTTAGCAGTACTGTACACATAAGGGGTAAGACTAAAAAAAACAAGAGATAAAACTAAAAAAATAAAATTTTTTCTTTTTGACCACGATAAAAAAAATCCTAGAGATAAAATTAATAAAAACAATAGTAATGTTACCTCAAACCCCATCCGGCTATATTGAATATGCCATGGAAGGACTGAGAGTATAAAAGATGATAATAAAGCAGCAAGATTTGAATCTTTAATTTTTAAGTCCTCAAATACTAAGAGGCTTAGCCAATAGATTAAAGGTATAGAGATAATCGCAGAAATTAAAGCAGGAATTCTAACTGCAAAGGTGTTAAGTCCGAAAAGATAGATAAATAAAGTATCTAGATAAATGTAAAGAGGGGTCCTATTATCGGCAAAAGATTCAATATGAAATGGTATAAAGTTGCCAAAGTAGTCTTTTCCAGTTTTTATTAATGAATATGCCTGGTATCCGACATCTGCTTCATCGATATAAAGTGAGGGAGGAGAAGAGTTAATCTTGTATATTCTTAGGAAGGTTCCGAAGAGCGTTATTAAACAAAGAATAATGATTGTTTTATTTGTCATATTATAAAAAGTACTTTAAAATTTTAAAGCTAATCAAGGAAGGTTTAATAAGATATAAAAAATTTAAAAACATGTTTATTGATTTAGTAGATTTATTTTACTGGTTTTTTATTAAATGCTGGTATAAATCGAGAAAACACAGTAGATACATTCTTTTTTAACAATGTGTCCTGATTTATTATATAGAATATAAATGATATTGTGATAAGGTCGGCAAGAGAGAGAATTCTTTCTAAAATCATATTGTTCCAAATCATAAGGTGTTTAATAGTATCTAATTGTTTTGGATACCATAATCCCGAGTATATGTTTAAAGTATAAAGTAGACTAAAAATTATCCAGTACTTTAGCAGTTTCTTGTTATACATGCATGCTATCAGAGTGCATACTAAACCGGCGAAAGCATATCTTTCATACATATTAGTTAAGAATAGCCAACTCCCGAGGCCT
>DAIDIY010000024.1 GCA_027451625.1 Candidatus Daviesbacteria bacterium
AACCACTGAGCTAAGTCGGCGTGAATCAGTGTACATTGTACGGGAAAAAAAGGAAAAAATCTAGGGTTAATTAACCGTAACTATATCTACATATATTAAACAATATAACCGAAGTAAAAATAGAAATTAATACTGACAAAAAATCAAAGTTAGCGCTTACCGATTAAGAATAATTTCTGCCTACGCTTGGACGTGGTTGAGTTGTTTTCCTCCCTGAATCTATCAGGTGGGAACCCTGTCATATTCAATTATATTGAGTATGAACTCCTGGGTCAGCCCTATAAACGGTACTTTAGTGGAAGAAAAATACCGCTCAATGACAAACGTGCCAGGTAGGCAATACTAAAATCAACTTTGCAGTCTCATTCAGCAAGGTTATTATAGTACTGGGTCTTACAAAAATTCAAGTAAGAGTCGGGTAAGAATGTATATTGATTACATCGGTGGTATACCGAGGATAGATTGCAAAATAGTGGTTGTCGCACCAAGAATAATTCCGAGAATATTAATCCCCCCAATAGGTATAAGTAATAATAAAAGCAAAAGAAATCCGAATTGTTCTAATTTCTGGTATTCTCGCGCTAAATGATAAGGGAGTTGTGACATAAGTATTTTGGATCCATCAAGTGGTGGAATGGGAATAAGGTTAAATACTGCCAAAACAAGGTTTATACTTACCATAAATGAGAGCACACGAAGTGCTAAAAAAGGAACCGGAAATGCTTCGACAATATGAAATACTGCCGCTGCAATAAATGCGAGAGCTAAATTAGACAGAATTCCTGCGGCAGAGACAAAAAATTCGCCTTTTCGGATATCTTTAAAGTGTAATGGATTTACGGGTACAGGTTTTGCCCATCCAATAAAAAATCCAGTGTTCAATATCAGCAAAAGTGTTGGTAAGAGAATCGTTCCAATAGGATCAATATGTGGAATTGGATTTAGGGTTAATCTTCCAGCTCTTTCTGCGGTATAGTCGCCGAAAAGCTTCGCAACATAGCCATGCATTACTTCATGGACGATGACTGAAAAAAGAAGCACAATTATTGAAAGTGATAAAAAAAGTGGATCCATATACCGATTATACACTGAGTTCCCAAACAAATTCCAACTTGTATAAGTCACGCACTTTTCGGAATGATTGATTGTATAAAGGTCATAGGTGACATATATTTTAAAGATGAATGTGGTCTTTGGTAATTATACCAGTAAAGATAATCTGTTAGCTTTTTCTCAAATGCTTTTAAGTCGTAATAGATTTCATCATTCCTTAAGATAAATTCCTCTTGGATTGTTCGGTTAAATCTCTCAACATATGCATTAATCTTTGGCATTCTTGGATAAATAAATTGGTGAATAATCTGTTGTTCTTCTAAGTACTCATGAAATGACTTTAAAAATTCTGATCCATTGTCTGTTTGTACTTTTTTGATTGGTGTTGGGTTCTCCCTCTGAAACTTCTTAAATACCTCTCTTGCTGTAGCTGAGGAGATATCCTTAACATAGGTCACTTGTGCAAACTTGGTATAGATATCAATAACACTCATAAACAAGTGTTTTTCATAGTTGATATGTACTACTATTGAGTCCATTTGGATAAATCCTGGTGAGGTTACCTTGGGAGATTTACGCGTTCTGAGCTTTTTGAACTTGTTTTTTTGCTTCTGAGGATACACTTTCTTTTCAAAGGTTAGATGTTTTCTCTTGATGATCTTACCTATTGTAGTGAGTCCTATCGTTGGTATCCCTAATTCTTTAGCATAGGCATCAATGAATGGCTTGATAATATCCTTGCCAATGTTGCCATGTATTTGTCTCATCTGTTTAATGAAATCAATTAATCTCCAGTCTGTTTCCATTCCTCTTACTTGGTGAGGTCTGGTCTTTTTAGGTACTAAACTAATTATTCTTTTCCCATTCCTTTCATATTGTGTCTTCCAGTCATAAAAGGTGCTCTTCTTAATCTTGAAGGCATCTAGTGTAGGACGAAGTCCATATTTGTAATAGTGATTGATTACATGAATCCTAAACTGAGCTACATCAGAGATCTCTATGGCCAGACCATCCTGCATTAATTTCATCAGGGTATGATACTTCTTTCTCGAGTATTTTGGCTTTAAATATATTAGTTTGTTGAAATCAGCTGGCATACATCTCTTTCTACTAATATTCCGAAATGTATCGCGACTTATTCAGAAAGGATTACAAACATATAATAAAAGAGTTCCTTTTAATACGCGTCTTCGTGAGTTGGATGTGCCTCGCTCATTTTAAGGTAGTATTGAAGAGTATATATCCAATCTTCATCATCCGGTTGTTTAACAAGCTTATCATTTAAGAGCCATAACAGATACTCACGATCTTCTATTACTACTTCAGATAATAATTTCCCTTTATATTTCCCGAATGGAATTTTATGGAAAATCGATGGCTTACTGGAAATATCTATCATTTTTTGTATAACGAGTTTTT